>CAZDLQ010000061.1:0-6058 GCA_964506315.1 uncultured Oscillospiraceae bacterium | reverse complement strand
GGAGAGCTCGCGATCAAGGCAGGTCATCTCGCCGTTTGGATCAAGGCGCCAAAACGAGCCGTGTTTGCCGCGCCTTTCGCGGTCAAAAAAGTTGGGGGCGAGCATGCCGCAGTAAATTCGACCGCGACTGTCACAAAGCACGTCGTTAAAAACGTCGCCCTTAAAATCATAAAGCATTACGGGTGCTTCGTAGGGTACCCAACGCCAGACTCTCGCGCCCTCGGCAAAAAGCAGGAGCTCATCGGTTGGCGTAAAGACCATACTGCCGATCTTGCCAACGTCAAGCTGAAAGCATTCAAAGTCATCGGGGTTGCGGGGGGTGCGTTTTCTGTAAATTTCCCCGTGGTAGCCGCGCCAATAAAGCGCTTGCTGGCGGGTGTGCCACATGGGGCTTTCGGCTAATTTAAAGCATCTCGAATTTGCATAAATTTGCGGCTCGGTGCACATAATAAATTCCTTTTTACAAAACTGTTATTTTGGCGGCAACGATCTGGGGCGGCAGGCTCATCATCACCCGACCGCTGTACCAAATTTTGACCGCATCGCCCACCAAAAGGTCGGTTTTTTCTGTTTTGTTGCCCTCTTTGTCAAGTATTTCGGTCGCGTCCGATACGATCACAAGGTAAGGCCCCTCGGCGTATTCCGCCTCGGTGACGTTGACAAGGAGCTTTTCGCCAAGCTCGGTTATGGTGGCAGTCATCTCAAAGCTGTCGTCCTGCGGCTCTTCTGTATTTTCGGGTTTTTCCTTATCACAGCCAAGCACGGACAGCGCGCAAAGCGAGAGGAGTAAAACAAAAGCTAAAATCCTTTTCATATACGTGCCTTTCGACTTTTTTATTATTGTAGCACGCATTTGCCCCCGTTGTCAATATATGTCGGCGCGCGCGGCGCGTGAGGCTGGCGCGAGGTTTGGCGTAGGGGTGGGGTATCCCTCCCGTTTTTGTGCCTCGCGGATCGCGGGAGCTGTGCTCGGCGTAGCCGATGACAGCCTCCCCTACGTTGTCATCCTGAGGCGGGCAACAAAGCCCGCCGTGAGGATCTCCGAAAACGCAAGAAGCGTTTTCGGCGGTATGTTTGCACAAAACTCTTTGTACTGTCAAATGCAACTTTTGCGCGAAAATATTTGGGAAAGACACCGCGCCCTCGGCTTTTTGCCTCGGTCGAGATCCGTTCCTCGCGCCCTCTTGCGCTCGTCAGGATGACAGAAAAAGGTGGTTTGTCTAACGCCGTCAATATGACGGCTACACCTCATCAGTCGCCTACGGCGACAGCTTCCCCTCAAGGGGAAGCCTTGTGAAAAAGTGTATTTGTGCATAAACAATATGGATTATAACTATGATTTAAAATAAAAAAACGCTTGCAGTTTTACTGCAAGCGTTTTTGTTTTTAAAGCGAAGTGGGGAGTGTGCGAGAAAGCCTCGGCGTTAAGGTTTTCTTAAGCGCATCAAGCATACGCTCGTCGGGGGTGAAAACAATAAGCACACGCTTAAATTTGGGGTGAGAAACGGTAAGATAAAAATTCTCGCAGCCGTCCTCTTTTTTCTCAACGTGGAAAACCTCGTCAAAGCGCTCTTCCGAAAGCTTTTTGTCCCAAATGCCGATTTCCTCGATGGTTTTAATATCAAGAGAAATGAGTCGACTGCGCTTTTTTTGCGAAACGATAACGTCAAAATCAAGAATATCGTTTGTAATTATGTACTCGTATTCAAGCTGCATATTTTTAAGCTTGCGCCAAACCAAAAAAAGCATAACGCCGAACGCCGCAAGTGAAACGTACATAAGAATGGGCAGGTGAATTGCCCAGGCAAAAAAGGGAATAACAAGAATAAACACAAAGGACGAAACTAAGATAAGCGCAAAGAGCAGCTTAACGAGATTTTTCTCCTTTGAGGTGAGCTTCTTTTTTATTAAAGTTTCGCTGTAAATGTCCATAACAGTCTCCTTAAAAAAGTCGTTACTAATAATATAACACAAAAGCCTTAAAAAAACAACGCTTTTGTGCCGAATAAAAATTAGCAGTTTGTAAATAATAAAAACGGAGGTGAAAACAATGGAAAATACTCCTAACAAATCTATTCATTGTACAGTTGATAAGTGTAAGTACAATAACCAAAACGAAAATTACTGCACACTCAATCAAATCAAGGTTGGCACACACGAGGCAAATCCTACAGTACCCCAGTGCGTAGACTGCAACAGCTTTGAGGCTAAAAACTAAGCTAAAAAACAACCGATTTTTAAAATCGGTTGTTTTTCTTTTGCCCTTTGCGACTTAAAATGATAAGTTTTGTTTTTATATCTATCAAAACGGGAAAAACACACAAAAAAATCGCGCGCGTTTTGACAAAGCCCGTTTGGGTTTTAGGCTATAATTATATTCCCAAAAAATCAAAAATATTCTAAAGGTTAGGTAGAAAAAATGAAACAGGGTGTAGAGGACAAAATCGGCGGACAAGCCATCAGCGCACTTAAAAATTTGTTTGATAAATCGTCAGCGGCAGTGATAAAAATGCTGCTTTTAACAGTAGTCGGGGCAACGCTTTCCTTTTCGCAAATTGCGGATAAAATATCCCCGTTCGGCACGTCCTTCGTGGCGGCGGTGCACGGCAGGGCGTCGGTTTTCGCGGCGCTCGGCAGCGTGCTCGGGTACGTGATACGCGGCGAGGGGTACACAAGATACGTCGCGCAAATTATAATACTGCTCGCGATAAAATGGGCGTTTGCCGCCTTTTTTGAAATAAAGCAAAAATGGCCTCAGCCGCTTGTTGCCGCGGCGGTAAATTTGTCAGTCGGCTCGGTGGGACTTTTTATAAACTCGGCGAGCGTTTACGACGCGCTGCTGCTCATTTGCGAATGTGCCCTTGCAGGCGGTGCCGCCTATTTTTTGCAAAACACGCTTAAAATGCTTTCCGAAACCGAAATGAAAGCCGCCACCGAAAATGTCGTGGCGCTGTCGGTTAGCGTTTCGCTAATCATCATTTCGCTTTCCAAAATAGTCGTGGGTAGCGTGTCGGTAGGCGGCGTGGCGGCGGTTTATTTGTGCCTGCTCGCCTCTAACTGCTTCGGCGCGCTTGTGGGCGGATGCAGTGGACTTTGCATCGGAATTGCCCTGTCGATAGGCTCTTTGGACGGCGGCTTTTTTGTGATGGCACTCGGCTTTGGCGGACTTATATCGGGACTTTTTACGGGGCTTTCACGCTACGGCGTAATTTTGTCGTTTTTAGTTTGCAACGTGCTTGCAATAGCCATCTCGGGCGCCGAAATGCGCGAGCTGTATTTCCTTTACGAGAGCGTGGCGGCGTCAACTCTTTTCCTTTTCACTCCGACCTCTCTTTTTAAAAAGCTCGCCCGTTTTAAAGCAAACGACACCTACAGTGACACCTATCCCAACAAATACCTTGCCTCAAAGCTTTCCTTTGTAAGCCGCACCCTCGCCGAAGCCTCGCAGTCAATTTGCGAGCTTTCGACCAAGATAAACAGAAAAACCGCCGGCACCGACAGGGTTTTCAGCGCGGCGGCCGACAGCGTTTGCCGTAGATGCGCAAATAAGCTAAAATGCTGGGACAGCTCGTATACCGATATGATGGACAGCTTTAACCACCTTATCCCTGCTCTTAAAAACACGGGTAGAGTTGAGCCGCAGGACGTGCCCGATTATCTTAGGCAAAACTGCATAAAGCTCCCCACACTCATTTCGCAAATCAACACAAATTACTATAAAAACCTGCGCGAAACGCAAAACGCGGCGCGCATCTCACAGCTCAAAGAGGTTATGGCACAGCAGTTTTCGGGCGTGTCGCGCATCCTGTGCGAAATGTCGCAGGAGCTGTCGCTCACTATGTGCGATAGAGAAAGTGAGGTGAAAATCGAGCGCGAGCTTCGGTATCAAGGCCTCTCGGTAAGCGAGATTTCCTGTCCCGTTGATAAATTCGGGCGCAGGTCGGTGGAATTTTACCTTCCACGCACCGAGGCGGACAAATACGATATAGACGACCTTGCAAAAGTGCTGTGCGAAATTTGCGACACCGAAATGATAAATGCAGGCGTCATAAACACCGAAGACCTCACGCGGCTTACCTTCTCGCAGGCCGCGCCCTTTAGCATAGAGCTTGGGCAGTATCAAAAAAGTGCCGACGACGAGGCCTGCGGCGACAGCTTTTGCACTTTAAATCTCGGCTCGGGCTTCAGTAGCGTAATTTTGAGCGACGGAATGGGGCAGGGCAAATCGGCGGCGCTTGACAGTAAAATGACGCTTTCGCTCGTTTCCAAGCTTTTAAAGCTCGGCTTTAGCGTTGAAAATGCCGTTTCGCTTGTAAACTCGGCGCTTATGCTCAAATCCGAGGACGAGAGCCTTTCAACCCTCGATATTGCCACCTTCGATCTTCACACAGGCAAAACCGAAATTAAAAAATCGGGCGCCGCGCCAAGCTTTTTAAAACGCGGTCGGCGTGTTTCTAAGGTGCAAATGCAGTCGCTTCCGCTGGGCATAGTCGGAAACGTTGAGGTGTCCTCGCTCTCGCTTTCGCTTTCACGCGGTGATACGGTAATTATGGCATCCGACGGCCTTTGCAGTCTAAGGGATAACGAAATCGAGAGCATTATACGAAAAAACGACGGCGCGACGCCCTCTGAGCTTGCCAAAATACTCGGCACAGCCGCCGAGGAAAAATCGCGCGAGGGAAAACGCGACGACATAACGGTTTTGGTGGCGCAAATCAAATGAGCCTCTTGACTTTACACGCTTAAAATGAGATAATTAAACTTGTAAAAAGCTTGTATAAGGAGAGGGACAAAATGAAAAAGTTTATGGATAAAAACTTTTTGCTCGAAACAAAAACCGCGCAAAAGCTTTATTTTAATTTTGCACAGGATATGCCTATTATTGACTACCACTGCCATATAAATCCGCAGGAGGTTTACGAAAACCGCAAGTTTGACAACATTACTCAGGCTTGGCTCGGCGGTGACCATTATAAATGGAGAATGATTCGCTCAAACGGCGTTCCCGAAAATGAAATTACGGGCGATGCTGACGATAGAACAAAATTCCAGCGCTTTGCCGAGGCTTTGGAGCTTGCCATCGGCAACCCCATGTATCACTGGACACATTTAGAGCTTCAAAGATATTTCGGCTTTACAAAGCCCCTTAATGCCGAGACCGCACAAGAGGCTTGGGACACCTGTAACGCCGTTCTCGCGCGCGAGGATATGCGCGTTCGCGATATTATAAAGATGTCAAACGTTAAGGTTATCGGCACAACCGACGACCCTGCCGATAGTCTTGAGTGGCACAAAAAGCTCATGGAAGACGACACCTTCGACTGCAAGGTTGTTCCTTCTTTTAGACCTGATAAGGCGGTCAATATTGACAAGGAAGGCTTTGCCGATTATATAGGGAAGCTTTCCGAGGTTGCAGGCAAGGAGATTACCTGCCTTACCGAGCTTCTCACCGTTTTAGAGGAGAGAATTGACTTCTTCCACTCGCTCGGTTGCCGCGCATCCGATCACGGAATGGATTACGTTGCCTGCGTTCCCGCAACGGTTAAGGAAGCTGACGAAATCTTAAAGCAGGCGCTTTCGGGCAAGGCAGTAACAACTGCGCAGGCCGAAAAGTACAAGACCGTTTTGATGCTTTTCTTTGGCACACAGTATAAGCGTAGAGATTGGGTAATGCAAATCCACTACAGTGTTTTCCGCAATACAAACACAAAGAAGTTTAGAGAGCTTGGCGCTGACACAGGCTTTGACACCATTTCTAATAAGGAATGTTCAAGAGCAGTTGCGGATCTTCTTGATATGTTAAATTCGGGCGATAGCCTGCCTAAGACAATTTTGTATTCATTAAACCCTGCTAATAATGAGTTTTTAGGCTCGCTCATCGGCGCTTTCCAAGGCACCGAGGCGGCAGGCAAGATACAGCTTGGCTCGGCTTGGTGGTTTAACGATACCAAAACGGGTATGATTAAGCAGCTTTCCGATCTTGCCAATCTCTCAATTCTCGGCAACTTTGTCGGAATGCTCACCGACTCAAGAAGCTTCTTGTCCTACACAAGACACG
>CAZDLQ010000060.1:5219-6129 GCA_964506315.1 uncultured Oscillospiraceae bacterium | reverse complement strand
TGGTCTTACAAGACTTGCTATGATGAAGTTCGGCGTTAAGGACATTCGTGATCTTAACAGCGGAAGCCTTAAAACATTATCACAGTTTACTGACGACAAGTAAGAAAGGAGAGGAAAATTTATGTTTTTATCAATGAATTGGATTTCGGATTTTGTTGACCTTTCCGGACTTGACAAAAATGAACTTATCAGCAAATTTTCTCTTTCAACCGCCGAGGTTGAGAACGAGATTTTCTACAAAGGAAGCGACATTAGCGGCATTGTTGTTGCCGAGATTAAGTCGGTTGAAGAACACCCCGAGTCTAAAAAGCTTCACCTTTTAAAAGTTGACATTGGCGAGAGCGAGCTTGTGGACGTTGTTTGCGGTGCGCCTAACGTTAGAGTTGGAATGAAGACCGCTTTTGCAAAGCTCGGCGCTCAAATCGGTGACATTACAATTGCTCCGAGAAAGCTTGCGGGATATACCTCAAACGGTATGTGCTGTTCCGAAAAAGAGCTTGGACTCAGCGACGCCAACGACGGCATTATGGACATTACCGAGGACGTAGCACTCGGCACCGATCTTAAGGAAATTTACGACATTGACGATATTATTTTTGAGGTTGACAACAAATCTCTTACCAACCGCCCTGACCTTTGGGGTCACTACGGTATTGCGAGAGAGTTTGCCGCAATCGCAGGCAGAGAGTTAAAGCCTCTTGACACCGCCGACCTTTCGGTTTATGACAATTTAGAGAAAATTGATCTCAAGATTGAGGATCCGCTTTGTCAGCGATATTCTTCAATTAAGTTTTCAAATATTTCAAGGCACGTTAGCCCTGTTAATATGAGAATCAGGCTTTATTACTGCGGTATGAGAGCGCTTAATTTCCTTGCTGACCTTACAAACTATCTTATGCTTGAGATGGGA
>CAZDLQ010000060.1:0-5209 GCA_964506315.1 uncultured Oscillospiraceae bacterium | reverse complement strand
CCCATGCACGCATTTGACTCACGTAAGGTTGAGAAAATTAGGATAAAACGCTTTGACAAGCCTTTCACCTTTACAACGCTTGATGGCGCCGAGAGAGCCATTGACGAGAACACGCTTATGATTTGCAACGGCGACACACCTGTTGCTATTGCAGGTATTATGGGCGGTTTGGACTCCGAAATTGTTGAGGATACAAGCACACTTACGCTTGAATCGGCCACCTTTGATGCCGCTTCTATCCGCAAATCTACCGTTCGTCTTGCGCACAGGACCGACGCTTCAATGCGCTACGAAAAATGTCTTGACCCCGAGATGACGGCCGTTGCAGTTGCAAGATTTGTTAAGCTTCTTTGCGACTATGACAGCTCGGCCACCGTTGTTTCGGCGCTTACCGACGAGTACGCGTTCAAATACGACACCGTTAAGCTTTCATTCGGCAAGGATTTTGTTGATAAGTACACAGGAATTGAAATTCCTAACGAAACAATTGTTAAGACCTTAAAATCGCTTGGCTTTAAGGTTGAGCTTGCGGATAACAATTTCTCGGTTGAGGTACCCAGCTGGAGAAGCACCAAGGACGTTACAATCAAGGCCGATATCATTGAGGAAATCACAAGAATTTACGGATATGATAACTTTGATATTAACACCGCCTGCGCTCCCCTCTACCCCATTCGTGCCGACCGCGAAAAGAGTGACGAGGACTTTATCAAGGATATTTTGGTTAAGCGTTATTCTATGCACGAGCTTCATTCTTACGTTTGGGCGTACTATGACGAGTACAAGGCGCTCGGCATGGACGTTGAGAGTAACGTTGAGCTTATCGGTGCAGTAAATCCCAACATCAAGACCATTAGAAAATCCATTATTCCCACTCAGCTTTGTCAGGTTAAATACAACACCGCTTTTGACAGCGATTTTTCAGTATTTGAAATTGGCAGAGTTGTTGAGGGCTTTAAAGAAAACGGAATGTGCAACGAGCGCAAAAAGCTTGCTATCACACTTTTCAGCAAAACCAAAGAGCTTGAGAAGCTTTATTTTGAGCTTATTGACGTGCTTTCGGTTGTTGCCGACGACATAAAGCACCTGCCTCTCACCTTTGAAAAGGCCGAGGCTACACACTCGTATCAGCATCCCAAGAATCTTAACAAGATTTACTGTGGCGGCAAGTGCCTTGGTGAAATCGGCATTGTAAATACTGCCGTTGCAAAGAAGATTGATAAAAAGGCTAACATTGTTTACGCTGAGATCGACGTTAGCGAGTTTGCTGCTCTCAGTAACGTTGGTATAAGCTATAGCGAGCCTTCCAAGTTCCCCGAGATTGAAATTGACCTTTCGTTTGTGTCCGATACATTCGCACCCATCAAGAAGGCAATAGCTGACGCAAACTGCCCCATCATTAAGGACGTTAAGGTAGTTGATACCTATACTGACGAGGGCGGCAAGTCAATTACCGTTCGCATCCTCTTCTCGCACGCCGAGAGAACCCTCACAAAAGACGAGGTACTGCAAGTTGTAGACGGCATTTTGAAGGATCTTGAGCCGCAAGGTATAAAGCTTAAATACGAGCTTAATATTTAGTTTCGGTTTAAAAGCGCAAAAAGCCACCGCATACGCGGTGGCTTTTTACGTTTATTGTAGCCGTATGGGGCGAACATTGTTCGCCCTCGCCTTCCTCTGACGAGGAAGGTGGCACGGCATAGCCGTGACGGAAGGAGAGAGAATTTTAAAAAATAGGCAAAGTTTCAGTTTCTCTCCCTCAGTCAAAGCCTTCGGTTTTGCCAGCTCCCTCGTCAGAAGGAGCCAAGAAAAAACCCTCCGCTTATGCGGAGGGTTTTTGTTAGGATATTGATAAGGCAAGTGTCAAATCCGTGCTTTACTTATTTAACTATAGCTTCGGATTTAATCATCGTTCCTCTTGCGGCAACGTAGTCGTCCTTGATTTGAACTACGATTGCATACTTATAGCCATTCTTAGCACTTAAGTCGGTGTAGTTTGTTACAGTTCCGTCTTCAATGGTGGCAATCTTTCTATAGGTTTTGCCGCCGTTGCTCGAACAACAAATGTAATATCTAACAGCGTTTGTGTGAGCATTCCAGGTAAGCTCAGCGCCAGCGTCGGTTCCTACTGCCTTGAAGTTAATGTCTTCCCAATCAGTTGTGGAGATAGTTCCAAGTACCTCGGATTTTCCGCTATAGTGAGGAACACCGTCAGCGTCAACGATTCTTGTCTGAATTTGTACGGTATACTCGGTGTTGGGGGTAAGGTTGTAAACACCAACAATATAGCCCTTAGTTTCTCTAATAATTTCAGTACCTGTGCCGTCTACACGATTAAGGTATACCCAGCATTTATCAACGCCGCGGATTTGGTCCCAAGCAACTGCTACTGAGTTAGGTGTAGTACCGCGCTCTATGATTGCATCGGGGCTAAATACGTTAAGTCTTGCATCAACTGAAATGGCATCAATAGTCTTCATTTGAGCTCCGTTTACTATTGCAACTACACGCACCTCATAATCAACCTCAGCGTAGATAGCGTTAATAAGAGTAGCCTTATTTGTAGTAACCTTAACGTTTGTAAACGCTGTGGGATAAGCATCCTTTTCATACACGTATACACGGTAAGCAGTTGCGCCCTTATAAGCCTGCCAAGTAACCTCGATGGTTCTACCAACCGACTGTGTCTTAACGTCTACAACTCGGCTTCCTACAGTGAGGGTGGCGTCCTTGTAAACGGTATCGAGCCATTTGGTTGTTCTTGCTCTAATGCCGATGGTGTAGTTTACACCCCATTCAAGCTCGCTCGGCCAAGAGAGTGTAACGCTTGTTGCATCAGCGGCGAGGGCTCTTGTGATAAGGTTGTTGCCCTCTGCATCGTTTACATAGAGGTTGTATCTTGTGACACCCGTGGGTGCGTCCCAAGCAACAGTGATGTTGGTATCGGTTGCAGTGACTTGCATATTTTGTACATTGCTGATAAATTGTGTAAAGTTATCTTTATAGCTATCGCCACAATTTATGCAAGTATGGGTTGTATAGCCTTGTGTTGTCTCAGTAGGAGCTGTTACAACTGAATTGTAGCTGTGGCCAATTGCAGATACTTTATAGGCTATGTAGCTGTCACCACATACTGTACAGGTATAGGTTGTATAACCCGCCTCTGTACATGTGGGGGCTGTTATAGCAGACTCATAGGTGTGGGTTGTTTCTCTTGTTTCACCGCATGTATTGCAAGAAGTATCACAAGCGTTATCATAAAGATGGCCTGACGGTTGAGTATAATTATCAATATAACTTTCTCCACAGTTGGAACAAGTGTACGTGGTGTATCCACTTTCCTTACAGGTTGGTGGAGTTAAAATTGAATAATAGTTGTGTTTATGAGCATATACCGCCTTATTTGTTGTATCATATACTGCGAAGTATTGACTGTCTATAATAGATATCAAAGAATCTTGGGATACATTTTTCGCAATATAGGTGTTTTCAGAAATAGACGAAGATAGAGCAACTGTTAAGGCACTTCCTATATACTCTTCCATAGAAATAGGTGAATCAGCCGCTGTTGTTCCCAATGCTTCTAAATAAATATCCGCTATTTTTCCATCAAAAACACCGCCGGCTATCACCAATGGTGTCTTTGTATTTATAACACGAACTGCATACTCTGTTCCAACAATTGTTCCTCTGTAAATTTCAATATGAGTTGGGTTAGTCGGATTCATTACAGGGGATGTTATGGCGCACGAGCTATTTGTTGTTCCTACGCGGCCTATTGTCCCGCCATACACTTTTAATGATGAAATACCTGAAGAGGAACTGTAAATTTTCACACATAATATTTCACCACCTGTCACAATAATATTTGCATCGTTATAAGTTGATGTACGTAATATTCCATATATTTTTCCGCCATCAATTAAAAAATTTCCAACGGCTGCACTGATGGCAGTGTTTTTTGAAGAATAAAAATTTCCGCCGGAAATTGTTGTGTTTAAAAGCGGAATGTTATTATAAAGTCCACCTCTAGCACCCTTAAAATCGCCTCCCGTAATGGTTAAATTGCAAGAACCTCCATTACTGCTCATAAAAGAAACACCATAGTAATGCCCAGAGTAAGTCGTTGCGTTAGGTACGGGCCCTTTGCCATCAAACGTACCACCGCTAATCAACACTTTGCCTGTACATGTGAATTTCTGGAATTGAACACCATTTTCTTCACCCTCGAATACTCCCCCTGATATGGTAATATTATTAAATGTTCCATATTCACAAGAAAGTCCGCTACCATCTGTGCCAATAATAGTACCGGATGAAACAGTAATATTATTCACTTTATAAATATCTATACCCTCATACTCACCTTTAATTTGACCATTATAAACAGTAAGATTTCCAGTAGTATTACATGATATGGCTGCTCCTATACCATCACAACTTACAGTTCCACCATACACATCAAGATTACCATTACCTGTTAAAGAAATAGCTCCGCCGCCACCAAAAAAATTCGAATTACCGGTTGATACAAAAATTTTACCTGTACCAACACAATCGCTAATAGTTAAAGTTCCGGATTTAACATCTATGACGGAACTTGTACCATACTTATAAATATTGTATCCATTTAAGCAAATAGATACATCACCATTAATAACCAAACTATTTGTACCGGCGAAATTAATTGAGGACTCCAAATAATAATTACCGGAAGTTAACGTAGATGTATCGCTGGGAAATGGGCTCCAATTCTGGCTCAAATGTTTTTCTACGCATGAACAATCTGTACCACAAACAGAGTGATAGTGACTGGCAGAACTATCACTCGCCGCATAACTACTCACCGGTACGATTAAAAGAAATATTAAAAGCGTAAACACTGATAACAACACTTTATCTCTTGTTTTTTTCATTTTTGCACCTCTAATTTTGTTTTTTTATTTTGCGGTGCGTCGGAAACCGCCGCACCCTACGGTTTTAATTTACGTTGGTTTTGTTGTAGGGAACGACCTATGTGTCGTTCCGTTTTTGCGGGCGATTCGTGAATCGACCCTACGGTTTTAATTTACGTTTTGTAGGATTTGTAGGGCACGGCGATTTTCGACGTGCTGTTTTTGTTTGAATCCCTCCACCAACCTTACGGTTGGTCCACTTCTCACTGCGGTTCGGTCACCTCGCGGTTCTAACAGCCCACTGGGCTGTTATT
>CAZDLQ010000059.1:0-6149 GCA_964506315.1 uncultured Oscillospiraceae bacterium | reverse complement strand
ATTACCTTATCCTAAACGTCTCTTGCAAAGGACATTTCGTGGGTTACGATTACCATTGTCATATTGGCCTCGGCAAGCTTTTTAATTACTGCCAAAACCTCGCCCGTAAGCTCGGGGTCAAGTGCGCTTGTCGGCTCGTCAAAAAAGAGCACCTCGGGGTCAAGCGCGAGTGCGCGCGCTATTGCCACACGCTGCTGCTGACCGCCCGAAAGCTGACAGGGATAAGCGTTTTCCTTATCCGAAAGGCCCATTTGTGAGAGCAGGCCTCTTGCCTTCTCGATAGCTTCCTCTCGGCTTTTCTTTTGCACGCCGATGGGCGCTTCAATTATATTTTGCAAAACCGAAAGATGCGGAAAAAGATTAAAGTTTTGGAACACAAGTCCAAAATGACTGCCGATATCACGAAGTTCTTCGTCTACGGCATATTTTTGACCGTCGGGTGTATCGCAAACGAGGAATTTACCGTTATATGCGATACTGCCGCTATCGGCTTTTTCAAGATTAGTGGCGCAGCGAAGTAATGTTGACTTACCGCTACCCGAGGAGCCGATTACAGCAACCGTTTCGCCCTTGTTTACCTCAAGGGAAATACCTTTTAAGACCTCGTTTTTGCCAAAGCGTTTTTTAAGGTCGCAAATTTCTAAAACTGCCAAGCTACTCCCCTCCTCTAATCGTGATAATAGCTGAGTTTTTTCTCGATTTTACCGAAAATTATTGTTAAAAGTCCGTTAAACAAGAGGTAGAACACGCCGGTAAAGAACAGCGGCCAAATAATTGCCTTTGTTGAGGCGAGCTCATAAGCCTTTTGCACTATCTCGGCCACCATAATACATCTTGCAAGCGCGGTGTCCTTGATAAGAGTAATAATTTCGTTTGACATAGGCGGAGTAATTCTCTTTACAACCTGCGGCAAAACAATGCGAGAAAATACCTGTTTTTTACTCATACCGAGTACCTGTCCTGCCTCGTACTGTCCCTTAGGAATTGACTCAATACCGCCTCTGTATATCTCCGAGAAATAACAAGCGTAATTTAACGTAAACGCAATTAAAACGGCAACGATTCTACCCGAATCCTGAATGCCGTAGTTCATAAACAAATATGTATCTATCTTTCCAAAGAGCGGATAATCAAAAAGCAGTCCCGGAACGTAATATATAATAAAAATTTGGAGCATTAGGGGGATGCCTCTTACTATCCACACAATGACCTTTGAAATTGCTTTAAGCGGCCAAAAGCGACTCATTGAACAAAACGCTATAGGCAAACCAAGCGGTGCGCCGCAAAGCAGCGTCACCGCAAAGATTAGCAAGGATAACTTAAAGCCATCAAAAAGGAACGTTATAACTTCCCAAAATGACATATCGTATCTCCTGTAAGTTTTTTATTTTTGATCCGAGAAATCAACAACTGTTGTGTTTACAACGTCATATTTTTGTGCAATAGCGGAAATTGTGCCGTCAGCTGCAAGATCTTCAAGAGCGCCGTTTACGAGGTCTTTGAGCTCACTGCCCTTCTTAAAGCCGATTGCATAGTACTCAGCGTCACTTGCGATACCGTCAACGATTTTGAGGTTAGAATAGTCGCCCTTACCGCACATACTCTTAGCGAGCTGCTCGTCAAGAACTGCAAACTGAGCGGTTCCCGAGTTTACTTCCATAAGAGCGTCGGTTTGATAGGTTACGCCTTTAATTGTTGCGCCGCCAAAGCCCTTAGCGTAGGTTTCACCTGCCGAGCCTTTTTCAGCTGCGCCGATCTTGCCGGAGAGGTCTGCTGCCTTTGTGATTGCAGCGTCCTTAACAACCACTACCTGCTTGTTGCCCATATAGTTATATGAGAAATCAACCTTATCAGCTCTTGCTACGCCGTCATCGTCCTTGGTGTTAGCGGTGAAGCCGTTCCAGATGCAGTCGATTGTTCCTGCGTTAACGTCAACGTATTTGTTGTTCCAGTCGATGAGCTTAAATACGGGTGTGTAGCCAAGCTTTTTACAAACAGCTTCAGCAAGCTCGGTATCAAAGCCGATGAGCTTTCCGTCAGCATCTTTGTAGTTCATAGGTTCGTAAAGGGTGTAACCGATGGTCATAACCTTCTCGGTATCAGCGGTGTTTGAGCTGCCGCCCTCATTGTCCTTGGGTGCGCAGCCTGCAAAGCAAGCTACCATCATAAATGCGGCCATAATAAGTGCTAAGATCTTTTTCATTTTTGTTTCCTCCAAAATTTTAATTCTTTGTTTTTGGTTGGTTTGTTTTACCGTGATATTAGTTTACCACTTTAATGTGGTAAAGTAAATAGGCGAAATAGCAAAACTAAAAGAAAATTTTTAGACTGTTTTTGTGCACATAATACAAAAACAGGCGTTTTTAGTGTTATTTCATAAAAAGGCGCACTGCCAAAACGCTCAAAACAAGGCCGAAAAAATCGGCTGTCAAGGCGGCAGGAACGGTGTGTCTTGTCTTTTTAACGCCTACTGCGCCAAAGTAAACGGCTATTGTGTAAAAGGTGGTTTCGGTTGAGCCTGCAAGGGTGGCCGCTACCCTGCCGGTAAAGCTATCGGTGCCGTAATTTTCAAATATATCGCTGAGCATAGCAAAAGAGCCGCTACCCGAAAAGGGTTTTAATAGGGCAAGCGGCAAAACACCCTGCGGTATTGACAGGGCGTTTGCTACGGGCGTTAAAATTGCGGTGAGGGTGTCAAGCGCGCCCGACGCTCTAAACATTCCGATGGCCGTCAGCATAAGGCAAAGCGGCGCTATGAGGTTTTTGGCGGTTTCAAGACCCTCTATAGCGCCGCTTTTAAATTCTCCGATAATATCCACCTTCTTTATGGCGGCGACTGTAAGGATTACGGTTATGACAAGCGGGATAATAACGGCGGAAAAATTCATCGCTTTTTTCCTTTCATATATATAGGAAGGATTTTTGCGAGCACCAGTCCTGCACAAAGTGACAAAACCGAGGCAAATATTACACACGGCAAAACGTCGAGCGGATTTTTCGCGCCGTAGGACGCGCGAAGCAGGGCGAGTGTGGTGGGCAGCAGCTGAATGGACGAGCTGTTTATAACGGCAAAGCAAACCATTTCGTCGCTCGCGGTGCTGCTGCCGCCGTTAAGGCGAGAAAGCTCCTTCATAGCGGCCACGCCGAATGGTGTTGCGGCGTTGCCGAGGCCGAGTAGATTGGCGGAAATATTCATACTGATAAGCTTTACGGCGTTGCTTTTAGGATTAAGTTTTGGGAATATTATTTTAAGTAATGGGCGCAAAAGCTTTGAAATGGCGTCGCATATACCTGCTTTTTGTGCTATGCGCATAAGTCCGCTCCAAAAGCAAAGTCCGCCGGCGAGCTTTAAAACAAGCTCGAAAGCCTGCGTAGCACCCGAAACGGCGGCCGCGGAAAGCTCATTTACATTGCCGAAAACAAGTGACGCTACGACCGATACAACGCAAAGAATTATTACAACCGCACCCATAAGCTCCCCCCCATTTTACCTGTATTCTCTTACAATAATATTCCAATGGGACACAAAACTTGCAATATTTTTTGTTATGTGCTATAATTTGTGTGTATTTTTTAATGAAAGCAAGGTTTTATATATGAAAAATCCCATAGTAACAATAAAAATGCAAAACGAAGAGCTTGCACCCATCAAGGTTGAGCTTTATCCCGAGATTGCGCCTAACACGGTAAACAACTTCATTTCACTTGTAAACAAAGGCTTTTACAACGGAATTATTTTCCACCGCGTTATCCCCTCTTTTATGATTCAAGGCGGTGACCCCGAGGGCGTTGGAATCGGCGGCCCCGGCTACAGTATCCGCGGTGAGTTTGCTTACAACGGCTTTAAGAATGACTTAAAACACGAGCGCGGCGTTATTTCGATGGCTCGCTCACAGCACCCCGACAGCGCAGGCTCACAGTTTTTCATTATGCATAGAAATGCACCGCATCTTGACGGTCAGTATGCCGCATTTGGCAAGGTAATCGAGGGTATTGAAACCGTTGACGCTATCGTTAACGCGCCCCGTGATTATATGGACAAGCCTTACGAGGACCAGGTTATGCAAAGCGTAACCGTCGAGCTTTTCGGTGAGGAGTATGCGGAGCCTGAAAAGCTATAATTTCTCGCTTTTTTAAGGAGACAATTTTTATGATTAAAAAATCCATTGCTTTGGTGGCGGTTTTGGCACTTTGTCTATCGTTTACCGTTGCTTGTAAACAAAAAAAGCCGAGCACTTCGTCTTCGAGCATTGTAAGCTCGTCCGAAGCATCAAAGGATACAAGCTCGGTTATAATTGACGCAACGGCTTGGGGTTCGGACGAGAACGCATCGCTTATTCGTTATTCCTTCCTATCGAGCGACAAAAACGGTGACATTTTCTACTGCGCCGCATCGGGCGGAATTTACAAGCAAATTGTCAGCAGTAACAAGCTGTCAAAAATTTATTCCAACAGCAGTTATAATTTCACTTCGGTTGTGCCGCTTGACGAAAAGCGTATTTGCGCAGGCTTTACAAAGGACGACAAATCGGGCTACATTATATTCAATTTAGAGGAAAAGACCATTGCAAATGCAGTTGCCGATCCGCTTTTTAGCGAGCAAAGCATTCATTCGCTTACCTTTGTGGGCGGCGCAAAGTTCTTTTTAGCAAGTCCCGACCGTTACGGTAGATTTACACTGTACAAGGAAGAAAAAGACGTTGCCAAGCCTATTGCGCGCGGCGTTAACGAGTACGTTATTTCGCGCAATCGCATTTTTTACAACGTGGGAAGCACCATTTTCTCGCTCAACCTAAACGGCGAGGATATGCACATTATATGCGAACTTGAAACCAATGATCTTTTGGGCTTTACCGTTGTCGGCGATATGCTGATTTATATGAGCAGCAGTGAAACGTTTTGTCTTAAAATGACTGCCACACACCACTCGGTATTACCTGCGCATCTTAACGTTTACACCTGTGTTTCGGACGGCAGTACCGCTTATTTTTGCGGTGCAAACGGCGGAATTTACTCGGTTTCACTTGCAAACGGCTACGTAACACGTCTTTCCGATTACACGGCGTCGGCGCTCACCTTAAACGGCGATTTTCTATATTTAAGTCCTGCCAAACGTGAGGATTACCCAACCATAGAGGAAAAATATATAATATCGGGCGGCATTTACCGCTTTGCCTTAAGCGAACTTGTTAAGGCACCAGCCACCTATCCCGAAACCTCTTCTTCACTTTCGCAAAACGAAAACTCGTCGGATTTAACGTCTTCTTCGCTGTCAAACGTCGAAGCCGCACCGCTTGCTCCCGAGCTTTTCGGTAAATAAAAATTATAAAAAACGGATACCCATCGGGTATCCGTTTTTACTTTCCTTTTGAATACTATAATATTTCTAATTCCCAACAATTCACTTTTATATTGGCTTCCCCTTGAGGGGAAGCTGTCGAGCAAAGCGAGACTGATGAGGTGTTTTTTTCTTTTTATTTTTCCACCTCATCCGTCAAACCTTCGGTTTGCCACCTTCCCCTCAAGGGGAAGGCTTTAGTACATTACCAAAGTTCTTTTTAATCACGCCACTATCGCGTTGTTTTCTTCATATATTAAAAGACCTGCTGATGCACTCAGCAGGTCTTATTTTTTGTTTAAAGATTAGTCCTCAAACTCGTCTTGGTTTTCCCAGTTATGAAAAACCTCTTGAACGTCGTCATTATCTTCCATGTGCTCTAACATAAGCGACATTTTCTTGGCGGTTTCGGCATCTTCAAGACGAACGTAGGTTGAAGGAACCTTTTCAACCTCAGCTGAAATGATTGTATATTTTGCCGCGAGAGCATCTCTTACCGAAATAAGCTCGCTCGGCTCGGTTACAATTTCTACAACCTCGTCCTGAATCTCGAAATCACCTGCGCCTGCTTCAACACAGTCTTCCATAAGGGCATCTTCATCAATGCCGTTATTTTCTACAAGGATAATTCCCGACTCCGAGAAGAGATAAGAAACGCATCCGCTTTGGCCCATATTGCCGCCGAACTTATCAAAATAGTGGCGCATATCGGCAGCGGTTCTGTTTCTATTATCGGTAAGACATTCTACGATAACGGCAATACCGCAGGGACCGTAGCCCTCGTAAACAACCGTTTCGTAATCCTTACCAT
>CAZDLQ010000058.1:0-6175 GCA_964506315.1 uncultured Oscillospiraceae bacterium | reverse complement strand
CTGTAAACACCGACAACGTTCGGATTTTTAGCCAAGATTCTATCAGCAACAAAATCCTTCCTTGTCCTGTTTGACTCAACAATTGCCGAAATAATATTATTAGGAACGTCTTCGTAGTTAGCAAGAAGCTGCTTGGTGTCCTTGGGTAGACAGTACCCACCGTATCCAAAAGAGGGGTTGTTGTAGTGGTTTCCGATTCTTGGGTCAAGACATACGCCGTCAATTATTTGCTTTGTATCAAGACCTTTTGTTTCGGCATAGGTATCAAGCTCGTTGAAAAATGACACACGAAGCGCTAAGTAAGTGTTGGCGAAAAGCTTAATTGCCTCAGCCTCGGTAAGTGAAGGGAACAGCACGTCAACGTTTTCTTTAAGCGCGCCCTCGGCAAGAAGAGCTGCAAATTTAACAGCGTGACGGCGCATATCAGGATTGTTCTTGGAATAACCCACAACAATTCTCGACGGATAAAGATTATCGTACAGGGCATGTCCCTCACGCAAAAATTCGGGAGAAAACATTATGCGCTCGCAAGAATATTTCTTTATAATATCCTCGGTGTATCCAACGGGAATAGTGGACTTAATTACAATAATTCCGCTTTCATTTACCTTTAAAACGTCCTCAATAACCTTTTCAATTGATGACGTATCAAAGAAGTTGAGCGCCGGCTCATAGTTGGTGGGCGTGGAAATTATAATAAAATCGGCGTCCTTGTATGCACTGAGTGAGTCGGTTGTTGCAGTGAGATGAAGATCCCTTGTTTGTAAATACTCTTGAATCTCCTTATCCTCAATAGGAGAAATACGATTGTTTATAGCGTCAGCACGCTCTTTTAAGATGTCAACAGCAACTACATCGTGCTTTTGTGACAAAAGAATTGCATTCGATAAGCCAACGTATCCCGCGCCGGCAACAGCAATCTTCATAAAATAACACTCCTCTTAAAAAAATAAAGGATATAATGCCAAAATAAGTATACCAAATAATCTTTAAAATTGCAACAAGCTTTTGACTAAATTAGTCTATTTTTGTATAATATCGTAAGAATGTTTGTATTCGCTGGGCGTCATACCGGTTTGCTTTTTAAACGCCTTGTTAAAATTGGCGGTATTGTTAAAACCGCATAGCTCGGCAATTTCTATCATATTCAGCTCCAAATTCTCGTCTCCGAGCATTTGACTTGCCTTTTCAATGCGCCTCGCATTTAGATAATCCTGAAAACAAATGTTGCAAAACCTGTGAAATAGCGTCGAAAAATAATTTGGCGTTATACCGACAATTTGCGCTATGCTTTCCAAAGAAATTTTCTCGCTTAAATGTGAGTCAATATACAAAACTGCCCGTCGTATTCCGCTGATGTGCGAGCCTTTGAGCTGATTTTCACGCGTAAAGTAATCAAAGCTTCGCAATAGCTCAACAAGCATCAAGTTAACGTAAGATTTAACAAGCAGGGAATACTCGGCATCTTGCCGTAGCAATTCGTCCTTTAACATAAGAAAATAGTTTTTAAAATTGCCCGTTTTGCTGCGGTCTAAAAGATTTGAAAATCCGTCCTTGTGAAAGAAGCACAGGTTAATGCTCTCCTCGCTTAAACTGTCAAACGGCCTGCCGAGTAGGTATATCGGCTCGATATGAAGATTTATAAGCTTGAGACTGCCTTCAATCGCAGTTATCGAGTGAACCTCGTTGCTTGAAAAAACAAAAAAGTCACCTTCGGAAAAGCTGTACTCGTTTTTTACAGTCTTGTATTTGCCGCTGCCCTGCGCAACGTATGAGATTTCAAACTGAATGTGGTTGTGGTTTTGAAAAGGACGCTTGCCCTCTAAAACGTTCACTTCCCACATTTTTAGAAGGTTTACGTTATCGCGACTTATTATTGAACCGATTTCACTAATCATAAAATCTTCCTTTTGTAAGATAGTTTGCAAACTGCGTAACATAGTTGTTGAAATAGCACGGCGCATAGTCTACAATGTAATTATAGATTTTATAGACATTTTTGTCAAATATTGTTTGGAGGAAAATACAATGAGTTTTAACAGATGTTCAAGCCCCAGCGATTTAAAGATCACCGATATGCGTTTTGTTGATATTGACGGCGCTCCCAAGCGCTGCACAATTTTGCGTATCGACACAAACCAAGGCATTTCAGGCTTTGGTGAGGTTAGAGATGCATCAAGCAAAACCTACGCGCTTATGCTCAAAAGCCGTATTATCGGCGAGAACCCCTGTAACGTTGATAAAATTTTTAGAAAGATTAAGCAATTCGGCGGTCCTTCGCGTCAAGGCGGCGGCGTAAGCGGTATTGAAATCGCACTTTGGGACCTTGCAGGTAAAGCTTACGGCGTGCCTATGTACCAGCTTCTCGGCGGTAAATTCCGTGACGAAGTTCGCGTTTACTGCGACACCGACGTTGACGGTAAGCACACAGGTCACGATATGGGACTTGCTCTTAAAAAACGAATGGAAATGGGCTTCACCTTCTTAAAGATGGACCTCGGTATCGGTCTTCTTTTAGACGAGCCCGGCACACTTAACGCACCCCTCGGCTTTATCGACGAAATGAAGAAATACGCTTCACATATCCTTAACGTTCAAGGCGGAAGCGTTACCTCCGATATGCTCAATAAGCATCAAAAAAGCTATTCTATCGTAACAACTGCACATCCCCACACCGGTATTCACCTTACTGAAAAGGGCCTTGATTTCCTTGAGAATTACGTTAAAGAGGTAAGAGAGGTAATCGGTTACGAGGTTCCTCTTGCAATTGACCACTTCGGTCACATTTGCGTTGAGGACTGCATTAAGTTTGCAAAGAGAATGGAGCCGTACAACCTCGCTTGGATAGAGGATATGGTTCCTTGGATGTATACAAATCAGTACGTAAAGCTTGCTAATAGCACAACTATTCCCGTTTGTACAGGTGAGGATATTTATCTTAAGGAAGGTTTTGAAACCCTTATTAAATCGGGCGGCGTTTCGGTAATTCACCCCGACATCTTAACCTGCGGCGGCGCTTTAGAGCTTAAGAAAATCGCCGATATGGCCGACGAGCACGGCGTTGCAACCGCTATCCACATGGCTGAAAGCCCCATAGCTTGCCTTGCCGCTGTTCACACTGCTGCAGCTATGCATAACGTACTCGCTTTAGAGTTTCATTCAGTAGACGTTCCCTGGTGGGCTGATATGGTTAAGGGAATTGATAACCCCATCTTTAAAAATGGATTTATTAAGGTTCCCGAAAAGCCCGGTCTTGGTATTGACGACCTTAATGAAGAGGTTATCAGAGCTCACATTAACCCCGAAATCCCCGGCTACTTTGAAAGCACTGACGAGTGGAATAAAGAATTCTCTAACGATAGAATTTGGAGCTAATCGGACGGCTTCGCATAGCTTTTAAAGCATAAAAAATAAGAGGAATGATATTATGAACTTTAATTCAAGAGAAGAAATAATTGCCTTAACTCCGCAATGGAAGGGCGAAAGATTACCCGACGGTAGACCTAAGGTAGACGAAAAATACTTAAAAGCACTTAAAACCTTAACACTTGAAGAGGTTTGGAAGCCTATTTTCGTAAAAGGTTATGAGAGTCAGTTTGAGGGTAGACTTCACACCCTGCACGACGACGGTAGAAAACTTATCGGCCGAGCAGTAACCGCTACATATTGTCCTTACCGCCCCGATCTTGACGAAGTCGTTAAAGAGGTCGGTAAAAGCGAGGGAAGAACCGGTACCTATAACCAATGGGTAATTGATAACCTTATGGAATACGACGTTCCCGTTATTGATATGTACGATAAAATCTATAAGGGAACCTTCCTTGGCGGTAACCTTACTACAGGTCTTAGAAATAAGACTAAGAATGAAAACGGCGGCGCAGTAATTTGGGGCGGTATTCGTGATACCGAGCAAATGAAAAAGGTTGAGGAAACCCAGGTTTACTATAGAGGTATCGATCCCACACCTATCCGCGACTTTATTATGACAGGCTACAATACCGCAACCCGCATCGGTAATGCAATTTGCCTTCCCGGTGACGTTGTATTCGGTGCAGGCGGCGGCGTGCTGTTTATCCCTTCACACCTTGTTGAAGAGGTTGTCGGCGGCGCGGCTAAAACACAGGTTAAAGACTTGTTCGGCTTTGAAATGATTACCTTAAATAAATTCACAACCGCACAAATTGATAAAAACACCTGGACTAAAGAAATGCTTGACTTGCTTATGGAATTTATCGAAACCGACGAAAGAGCCGCTGAATATAGAGGCCTTGACTGGTCGGTTGAGTACGATTTAGCAATCAACGGTGACCCCAACGATACTCAAAGCGCACTTTAATAAAATAGGTGAAATAAATGTTTTATATTGCCGATTGCCATAAGAACGGCGGAATTTACGCCTGCGAAATAGAAAAGGACAAGCTTGTAAAGAAACAGTATATTCAGCTTGATAGACCGATGTATTTGGCCGCTTTTAAAGATAAGCTTTACTGTATTCTTCGCGCACCTTTTAAGGATAATGAAAATAGCGCGGTACTCTCCTTTGATGTTTTGGGGGACGGCACGCTTGCTAATATGAGCGAGCCGATTTCTACCGAGGGACGCGTTTGCTGTCATTTGTGCATAAAAGACGGCGCAGTTTTTAGCGCAAATTACCTTTCGGGTAGCGTTAATAAATTAGGCGTAAAAACTGTTGCTCATAACGGTAAAAGCGTCCACCCAACCCGTCAAGAAGCGGCACATACGCACTTTACAAGGGTTTCACCCGACGGAAAATATATCTTGGTGTGCGACTTGGGTATGGACACCATTTTCACCTATGATACCGACTTAAATGAGGTTTCAAGGGCAAAAGTTCCGGCAGGAAACGGCGTAAGACATCTTGAATATTCACCCGACGGCAAGACGGTTTATAGCGCCGACGAGCTGACTGCCACAATTTCGGTGTTTGATTATAATGACGGCAAGCTTGAGTACGTTACAATGGTTGAAGGCGTTGAGAATGGCTTTGCTATGCCAAATACCGCGGCTGCTATCAAGCGTAAAGGTAATTTACTTTACATCTCTCATAGAGGCTTTGACGGCATCAGCGTGTTTGATATTTCAAACAAAATCCCTAAGTTTGTGACGTCTTTTAAATCGGGCGGCACTTCACCGCGAGATTTTGAGGTTTTGGGCGATTATATCGTTGTAACAAACGAGGGTGGAAACGCCTGCTTGTTTGACATAGTAAGCTATAAACTGCTTGACGAGATAAAATTAAACTCACCGCTTTGCGTTATAGAAGGAGAAAATATATGAAAAGAGCACTTGTTACAGGCTCCACAAGAGGTATAGGTAGAGCCATTGCAATTAGACTTGCAAAGGACGGTTACGAGGTAATAGTTCACGGTGCAGGTAACCGTGAAAAAGCCGAGGAAACCTGTAAAATCATAAACGAAAACGGCGGCAAGGCCAGCGTTTTAATGGCAAACCTTTCCGATATGGACGAGGTGCGCGCACTCGGCGAAAAAATGGGCGATATTGACGCGCTTGTTTTAAACGCTTCACTGCAATATGATACATATCTCGAAACTGTTACCCCCGAGGATATGATCGCGCACTATAATTGCAACGTTGTTGCATCTCTTATGCTCATTCAAAAGGCTGTGCCTTATATGAAAGAGCAAAAGTGGGGAAGAATCGTTACCATCGGCTCGGTTAATGAAATAAAGCCTATTCCCAAGCTTATGGCATATTCCGCATCAAAATGCGCTCAAACCAATTTAGCACTTTCTCTTGCTATGCAGCTTGCTGAATATAAAATCACAGTAAACAACGTAGCGCCCGGCGTTATCTATACCGATAGAAACGTTGCCGCACTCTCCGACCCTGAGTACGCTAAAAAGGTAAGCTCGCTTATCCCTGTAGGTTTCTACGGCACACCCGAGGACTGCGAGGGCATCGTATCGCTCTTGTGCTCGGATGGCGGAAGATATATAACCGGCCAAAATATATTTGTTGACGGCGGCAAGGGGGTATGCGCAGGACAATGAGAAAATCAAAATCAGGGCAATTTTTGATAGTATTCCCTCGCAGTTGAACGATAAGAATCGCAGGTTCGTATTAACTGCGCTGGATCCTAATGGACGGCAGCTTCGTTATGCGGATAGCTTTAACTGGCTGGCCGATGCCGGAG
>CAZDLQ010000057.1:2114-6255 GCA_964506315.1 uncultured Oscillospiraceae bacterium | reverse complement strand
CGCCCTTATGAAGATAGGTCAAATCGTCAAGCACAAAGCTTGCATCGGCTTTGTTTACAAGGTTTTTAAGATTTTCGGCAATTTCCTTAGCGCTCATACCCTTTGCGGCCATCTCGGCGGCCTCTAAAACAAGAAGTCCGCTACCTGTTGAAAGATTGCGCGAATCAACAACGTAAACATTATCTAAATCCTCAGCTGCAAGGCAGGCGTTTTGGTGGGTGCAGGAAAAGTTTGCACTGATGTTTAAGTGAACTACGTCGTAGCCTGCCTCAACGTCAGCCTTAAAAACGTCCTCATAATTTCCGACGGGATTAGCCGAGGTTGTGGGAAGCTTGCCGCTCTCCTTAACGTAAGCATAAATATCGTCGGGGACAATATCTATGCCGTTATCAGCAAGAGATTTTTCGCCTAAATTTATATAAAGGGGAATAACTCTTATATTATTTTTTTCCAAAAGCTCTTTTGACAGATCAGCGGTACTATCGGTTGAAATTAAAACCTTTGCCATAATTTTATCTCCTTAATTTTTTATATATGAGTGAATTATATAATTAGATAGCAAAAAGGATAAGGGTCATGGCTGTTTTATTATAAATTCAACATTATCATCCATCGGTTTTGATCTATCTAATTTTATAATTCTATTTAAAAGTGTATTCAACCACTTTTCATTCTTCTTTAAGTTTTCTCATTAGCTTTTGCAGTGGTTATAGAAGCAATAAGTAATTTTCTAATTTTACTGCATTTGTCAAACATATCAGCATACTCATCTTCAGTTATCATTTTAGTGTCTTTAAAAAGTCCTAACCAATAATCACTTTCATAGCATTCTTTTAATGCAATTTGGAATTTATATATGAAATCCGCTTTACTTGCAGCGTAGTTTGCCTCGTGGATATTGGCGCCTACGCTTGTCCCACTTCTTAAAAGCTGATTTAATAACACATTTCCTTTTCTTTAATCTCCGTACAAAGATTTACAATATCAACAGCAAATTGTTTCGATAAGTCTATAAGCTTATTTTCTTTCATGACATTCTCCATTTAATGAATTGACAACATTAGTTGTCATGAATTGGCGTTTCGCCATGATTTATCGCTTTGCTCTATGAAATGAATTGCGTTTTGATGCACATTAGTGCAATTCACGAGCCAACAGGCTCAATTTACGAAACTGCAAGTTTCAATTCATGCCGTCAGGCAATTCATTGAGTTTGCTTCGCAAACTTATTATACCATATTTGACACAATTAGTCAAATTTACTGTTATAGTATTTTGACGATTTCGCAAGCTCATTGTTTAGCTTATCATACCCGTAAATTTCGGTAAGTGTAGGTTTACTTGAAAACAAGTTGGTACCAAGGCCGAGCCTATCGCCCTCTATGGTGCACCCGAGCGCCGCGAGAGTGGTCGGAAACATATCAAGCGTGACAAATTCACGGCCTTTTTCGTTTTCGGGTTCAACGGCGCTGTTTATGAAGCAGTTATAAATACGGCGGGTGTAGTTTTTATCAAAGTTGCGGGAAATATAACCGTTATCCATAGTTTCATGGTCGCCCGTTATGATAATGGTAGTGTTCTCATAAAAAGGTTGCTCTTTAATCCAAGAAACAAACTTATTTACCTGTTTAGAGGAACAGCGCAAAACGTTTTGGTACTGCTCCGAATATTCATCATCACACTCGCTGCATTTATACCCTGCGACATGGTGGGTGTCAACCGTTAGCATTGTAAAGGCAAACGGCTCGTCTTCTTGAGAAAGCTCACTGATTTTTTGCTTGGCGTACTCAAAAAGATATTTATCCTCCATACCCCACCACTCAAAGTAGCCGTCGGGTACTATATCATCCTCGTATGCCGTGTCAATATCGTAGATATTGTCAACGCTATGCTGAGAAAAATACTCTTGCCTGCCGCCGTATGAGGATTTTGAACCGACCATAACCGCTTGATTATAACCGTTTTTATCCAAAATATCGTTGATACTCAGAGCGGAATCATAAAAATCCCGACTCATAATTGCCTCTAAAGAAACAGGAGTTTTTAACGTAATTCCCGACGTCTGCGAAAGCATAGCAGCAATTGTCCAATTAGAGCCGTAGGTATCCCTACCGCCGCCGACCGAGTCATTCTGCGAAAAGTTTATGTTTTGGCTTGCAAGGTCATATAACTCAGGGATTACGCATTCGTCCTGCGCGCCGCCGTTTTCGCGAGAGAAATAACCCGTTTCCATAGACTCAAGATATATGTAAATAAGGTTTCTCTTTTGCGAGGGGAAGGTTATTTCCGTTTTGCTCGGGCTTACGTACTCTTTTTCGTACAAATCGCCCTGTCTTACAAGGTTAATTATCCACGCGTTTGCGTGTGTTTGCTCACAAGCGCTTATAAAAAATGAAAAGAAAACCGCAAAAGCCATAAAAAAGCTTATAGGCTTTACAAGCTTTACTTTAATTTGCTCTTTTTTGTCTAAAATTTTGGGGAGCAGCCAAAATAGCCCCACCGAGAAAAGCGCAGTAACGGCAAGCGTCGGCAAAAAGCCGCGCAGCAGCCAGTTTGTTACTATTCCGCCGCTAACGCCCGCAAAACCCGCGGCAAGCGAGAAGATTATTGACTCAAAGCCGATGTCGCCAAAAATGTCGGTATACCAAATTGCTGAAAAAAACGCAAGGACTCCAATGAACATTAAAACCGTATAAAGTATTACGGTTACAGGCTTGTAGCTTATTCTATTTTGAGTAGTTTTTTGATTTTTCATAATTTGCCTTCTCTACCTCAAAAGTTATTACTATTATATCATAAATGCGAAGCATTTTGATATAATCTGCCATGTTTTGCGGTTGCCGCGACAAGCGGCGAGCAAAACGGCACATAAATCAGTATATAATAAGCGCCTGCGCTTATTATATCACATATCATCAGCCGCGTCAATTTTTCCGTGCGAAAGACGTACTATTCTATCGGCAGCCTGCGCTATTTGCATATCGTGAGTTACCATTACCACCGTTCTACCCTCTCGGCTTTGCTTTTTAAGAAGCGCCAAAACCTCGCGCGCGTTTTGAGGGTCAAGGTTTCCTGTAGGTTCATCGGCAAGAATAAGCTTAGGCTGTCCGATTATTGCCCTTGCTATAGATACCCTTTGCTGCTGACCGCCCGAAAGCTGTGAGGGCAGGTGGCTTATTCTTTCTTCCATATTTACCGATTTTAGCGCCGCAAGCGCTCTTTCCACGCTCTTTTTATTTGAAACCTCTCTATAAAGCATAGGCAGGCAAACGTTTTCAAGAGCAGTCAGGTCGGGAAGCAAATTAAAGCTTTGAAAAATGAAGCCTATATCGCGGCTTCGCAAGCGCGAAAGTGCGCCCGAGCCGAGTTTGAACACGTTTTTTCTATTTATAAAATATTCTCCGCCGCTTGCTAAATCAAGGCAGCCTAAAATATTCATAAGCGTGGATTTTCCCGAGCCTGAGCTGCCTGTTATGGCAACAAATTCGCCCGAATTTAAAGACAAATTTATATTATCAAGCGCGGTTACACGCTTGTTTTCAACCTCATAAAATTTTGAGATTCCAACGCATTCTATCATTTTCTACACCTCCCTTGTATTGTTCGTTTTAAGGGTGGCATTATTCTTTGTCGATTGGTTGAAAAACTTGGTTTTTTGTGTTAAAATGATTGTAGACAAAATTTAAAAAAGTGAATTTTAAATAAGAAGGGACACAACCGCTATGAATAAGGAAGATAGGAAAGCACTTGTTACTTCGTATCTTGGCAAGATGGTTCACATCAAAATAGACCGTCCTATAGGTTATGTGCACCAAAAAGAAAAATATGCTTTGACTTATCCCATAAATTACGGATATATTCCCGATGTAATTGGCGGTGACGGCGAAGAGCTTGACGTTTATTTGCTCGGAGTTGATGAGCCCGTAACCGATTTTTTTGCTAAAATAATTGGCATCGTCTATCGTATAAACGACGTTGAAGATAAGCTTATAGCCGCGCCGGAAGGTATGTGCTTTAGCAAAGAGGAAATCGCTGAGCGCATACGGTTTCAAGAACAGTACTATGAAACTTATATAGAATCAATATGTTGAAAATTATAAGCCTAAAAAATAATTTTTTCTTGGAATCCCTCAGTCAAAAC
>CAZDLQ010000057.1:0-2104 GCA_964506315.1 uncultured Oscillospiraceae bacterium | reverse complement strand
ACGGTTTTGACAGTTCCCTTTAGGCAAGGGAGCCTTCAAGGGAGGCAAATAAACATCATAAGGAGGCGAAGGATATGCGCGGAATTTATATTCACATACCGTTTTGTGCAAAAAAATGTCCGTATTGTGATTTTTATTCGCTTGCCCTTTCAATTGAGCTTGTAAAAAGCTACGTTAAAGCTCTTGAAACCGCTATAAAATCCTATCGTCACGACAAAATTTCGGTTGATACCGTTTATTTTGGCGGCGGAACGCCCAATTTAATCGGTGCCGATAATATTAAAAAGATAATTGACTGCATAAAGACAAATTTTGCGGTTGCCGATGACAGCGAAATCACCCTTGAGGCAAATCCCGAAAGCTTTGTAAAGCAGGATATTTCGGCGTTTGCACGGGCAGGCATAAACAGGCTTTCGATGGGACTGCAGTCGGCAAACGAGAGTGAGCTTAAAGCGCTTGGCAGGCGGCACACATTAGAGCAGTTTTCGGAATGTATTGAGCGCGCCCGTGAGTGTGGCATTGAAAATATCTCGCTTGATTTAATGCTTGGCATCGAGGGGCAAACTATTGATAGTCTTAAAAAGTCTATTGAGTTTTGCAGTGCAAGCGGAGTAAATCATATTTCGAGTTATCTTTTAAAAATCGAGCCCGAAACGCCCTACTTTAAAATGCAAAGCACTCTTTCACTTCCCGACGACGAGCTGTGCGCCGAGCTTTACAGCTTTGCGGTAAATGAGCTTGAGGCGGGTGGTTTTGAGCAGTACGAAATCTCGAATTTTGCAAAAAACGGTGCCGTTTCAAGACACAACATAAAATATTGGCAGTGTGAAGAATACATCGGCATCGGCGCGGCGGCGCACGGCTTTTATAAGGGCGAGCGTTATTTTTATCCGCGCGATATTAACGCATTTATAAAAAATCCCACCAAAACTATCCCCGACGGCAAAAGCGGTATTGAGGAAGAATTTATGCTTGCTCTACGGCTTTCGCGCGGCGTTTGTTTAGCTGACCTTTGCAAAAAATACGGCGTTAGCGTAAACGAAAAGCTGACTAAAAAAATCGAGATTTTTTGCAGTGCAGGGCTGATGCAAAAGTCGGGTGAGCGTATTCGCATAACACCGCGCGGTTTTCTTGTTTCAAACAGTATTATTTCCGATTTGATTTTGGCTTGGGGACTTTGATATGAGCGCAAACAACACAAACAAAATAATGAACTTCTTTTTCCCAAACAAATGCGCGGCCTGCGGCAAGCTTTCTCCTTATGCGCTTTGTGAAAACTGCTCAGCCGACCTGCAGGAGTTAGAGCTTGGTCGGTGCAACGGCTGCGGCAAAGTGCCCAAGGACTGTGTTTGCAAAAAGAAAAGGTATTACAAGCGGTGCGTGAGCGCATTTGACTACAAGGCACGCGGTGTGGCTTCGATTATATACAAGGTAAAATCAAGCGGAAACAGGCTCTCTGTAAATTTTCTTGCTGATTCTATTGTACGGCAAATTAGAAGAGAATATGAGTCTATCACTTTTGATGCTATTACCTATGTGCCAATTTCGAGATTTAAGCTATTTACAAAAGGCTTTGATCACGCACACGTTATTGCAAAAAGAGTGGCAACGCTTTTAGGCGTTCCCTTAGTCGCGCCGCCCATTCGGCGCGTCGGAAAGGTAAACCAAAAGCGTCTTAACCTCTCCGAGCGAAAAGACAACGCTGCGCACTCGTTTATTTTAAAGCAAGGGCGCAAAATCAGCGGCACGGTTTTACTGATTGACGACGTTATGACTTCGGGCGCCACGCTCTACCGTTGCAGTGAGCTTTTAGGGCTCGCGGGCGCAAGTGAGGTCTACTGCGCCACCGCCGCAACGGCATAAATTAACTGTAAAGTTAAAAACTTTACAGTGTTAAACCCTATAAATAAAGCCACCGCTAAGAGGCACACTCCGTAAGGATGTGTGCCTCAGTTATATTCGCCTTGTGGCGAGTTATATTGCTTCGCAGTTATATTTGGACTTCGTCCAAGTTATATTCGCTTCGCGAGTTCAAGGACGAATATAATATAACTAAAACCAAAGGTTTTAATATCACTTTGCCGTGAGGCAAAATATCACTGTG
>CAZDLQ010000056.1:0-6280 GCA_964506315.1 uncultured Oscillospiraceae bacterium | reverse complement strand
AAAAGTGCAAACACGCGGGAACGGTCGTTCACATTTCGTCGACCGACACCTATCTTGGACACATTGTAATTTCCGACGAGCTTAAAAGCGACAGTAAAAAAGCAATATCCGACCTTCAAAAGCTTAAAATAAAAGGATTATATTTAATTTCAGGTGACCGCGAGGACGTTGCCGATTCGGTGGCAAACGAGCTTGGAATTAAAAACGTTTACTCTTCCCTACTTCCGCACGAAAAGCTTTCGGTCGTCGAGGAAATTGAAAAGCAAAAATCGCAAAAAGGCGCGCTTTTATTTGTTGGCGACGGAATAAACGATTCACCCGTTTTAGCCCGTGCCGATTTAGGAATTGCTATGGGAAACATTGGTGCGGACGCGGCAATGGAAGCGGCCGACGTTGTGCTAATTGACGACAAGCCGAGCAAGGTTGCTCTTGCTATAAGAATAGCAAAGAAGGCTCTTAGTATAGTTTACCAAAACATTGCGCTTTCAATCGGTATTAAGGTTTTGGTGTTAATCTTAAATATCTTTTTAGGCGAGGCCGGTGTTCCTATCGCTCTTGCGGTTTTTGCCGACGTGGGAGTTTGCATTATTGCAATACTAAACGCCACCCGCACGCTTATTATCAAGAAAAAATAAAAGCATTTGACAATTTTTTTGCTTTAAATTACCACTTATATTTTTTTATGGCAAACAAACAATATTATTGCAAACACATAATATGTTTGTTAATTTGAATGTAAGGAGTGTAAAAATAAATGAGCAAGAAAATTGTTGTTCCTCAGGCTAGAGAGGCTCTCGACCGTTTTAAGATGGAAGCTGCTAACGAAGTTGGCGTAAATCTTAAGCAAGGTTACAACGGAGATCTTACCTCTAAGCAGGCTGGTTCAGTAGGCGGTCAAATGGTTAAGAAAATGATCGAAGCTTACGAGAACTCTGTTAAATAACCCTAAACACGTTTAAATGTGAAAGCCGTCTTTGAAAATGTTTTTCAAAGACGGCTTTCTTCTTTTTAAAGAATAATTGGTTTTACTGAAAACTCGTTTTTTCTATTTTTTTGATTTTGAAGCGTTAAATTAAACGCCTTAGTGCAGTTTTCTTCTATTTTGACAAGCTTCCCCGCGTCCTCGCTTATATTCTTTGCCTTAGCAAAGGACGTTAGTACGGGAAGCGTAGCGCTCTTTTTGGAGAGAAGCTCAAGTCCCTTAGAATTCGCGCCTAAAACGCGAATATACTGCGGCTTTATATCTTTTAGATCCTTTGTAAAATCAAGCAGTGCATACATTAAAATTCTACGGATTCTCGCCATTGTATAGCGTTTTGTTTTAATGCTTTCGCAAAGTGCCGAAAAGCTTTCGGCATCAATGGCTGCTTTGATAATTCTATTTTCAAGTCCTTCCGAAACGTCAAGCAGGTTTTGAATTTTCTCGGGCGAGGACATTTGAAGCTTTAAAATAAGAGCGTTATAAAGCGTTTCGACGCCGTTTGAATAATCTCCGTTTTTAAGTGCCTCATTATAAATTTGAGCGCAGTTTTCAGGGGTTAATTTATTAAAAGTTTCAGCGGTTTTGTTTTCCCTTATAAAGCTTGCGGCGGCAAAATTTCCGTTTATATTTTGATCGTCGTGTTCTACCCCAACGCGTTTTATAGGATAAGGCGTGATTTTTGAGCCGATTTTATTTAGGGCGCAAATATACTCCACGCCCAAAATATCGTTTGCTTGGGACATTGTGCCTTCAAGCTCGGGGCAAATTTCGCAAACCGCCTGCTCTCTTGCCTTTGCATAGGTTATACCGCTTTTTAAAAGTTCTTTAATTCTTGCATCTACTGTGTCGTCACAGGTGAGTTGTGCAGTTTTTTTAAGGGCATCAATATCCGCGCTTTCGCTACCAAAGCACAGATAATCTATACATCCTAAACTATCAAGAATTTTAACTGCGCCCTGTGCAAAAAGCTCGGCAGTTGAGAGAGCGTAAATTGACGGAAGCTCAAGCACCAAATCGACGCCGCAAGCGAGTGCGGCGCGGGTTCTTATCCATTTATCAAAAAGGGCGAAATTACCCCTTTGAACAACGTTTGGACTCATTACTGCAACGACGGTGTCGCCGTCGTTTTTTATTTTATCAATTTGATATTTATGACCGTTATGAAATGGATTATATTCGGCAACTATTCCAAATACTGCCATTTTATATCACTCCGAATTATTCTTTATTTAAAAGGCAAACGGCATAAGCCGACATACCCTCTTCACTACCGGTAAAGCCAAGTTTTTCCTCGGTTGTTGCCTTTACGCTGACAAGCGCTATGTCAATATCGCAAGCTACCGCTATATTTTGGCGCATTTCTTCAATATAGGGTGCGATTTTAGGCTTTTGTGCGACCAAAATACTGTCAATATTTACAACCGAAAAGCCTTTAGATTTTAAAAGCGCCACAACCTCTTTTAAAAGCGCGATACTGTCAGCGCCGCAGTATTTTTCGTCGGTGTCGGGGAAAAGCTTACCAATATCGCCAAGTGCGGCGGCGCCTATTAGCGCATCCATTATGGCGTGGGTTAAAACGTCGGCATCCGAGTGGCCTAAAAGCCCTAAATTGTGCGGGATTTTAACGCCGCCTAAAATAAGCTCTCTATTCTCTACGAGTCTATGAACGTCATAGCCGTTTCCTATTCTAAGCATTATTCCCTCTCCTTTAAAAAGTTTTCGGCGGTAATTACATCTTCGGGGGTGGTGATTTTTATGTTTTTATAATCGCCGTTCACAATATAAACTGAGCTTCCGAGTGCTTCTACAAGCTGGCAGTCGTCGGTATATTCCTCGCCTGCGTCAAGAGCCTGTTGAGCCGCCTTTTTATAAAGCTCAATTTCAAATGCTTGCGGTGTTTGAACAGCAAAAAGCGTTTCCCTTTTGGGTGTGTTTACGATTATTCCCGACTCGTTTACAACCTTTACGGTGTCCTTAACCTTGACGCCGAGCGCCGCCGCCTTTTTTTTATTTACCATAACCTCGTTATAGAGATTATCTATAGCCTGTGCGGTTATCATTGGGCGGGCCGCATCGTGAATCATAACGCAGTCACAGCCATCACTTTCTTTTAGGCCGCACATAACGGATTTTTGGCGGCTTGAAGAGCCTTCCACAGCCACGATTTCTGTGCTTAAATTCATTTTTTGTGTTAACGCCTTAATATCGCTTAAATTTTGCTTTGAACAAACTACAACAATTTTATCAACGCATTTTGCGCTATCAAAAGCCGAAATAGAATAAGAAACAACCTCTCTATCGCAAAGCTTTAGCAGTATTTTATCTATTCCCTGCATTCTTTGACCGCTACCTGCGGCGGCAATTATAGCACACGCTTTCATACGCATTTTCCTTTACTTTTTAGTAAGTTTTGCAAAGTTTGCCATTATCTTTTTAGTGCCTACTCTATCAAAGCTAATTTCCACAAGCACGTCGTTAGCCATAGGTGTCATAGAAACTACAAGTCCCTCTCCAAACACTCTATGAATTACTGTATCGCCAACCTTATAACTAAGAGAACTGCTTTGAGGGGTTTCGGTTTTAGAGGAAACGACAGCCGAGCTTTTAAACATAGGCTCGCTCTTTTTATTAGACGAATAGCTACCGCTATATCCGCCAAAGTTTGAGGAGAAAGAGCTTTTTGTCGGAGTGTAATCTCTATTAGATCTAAATGAAAAATCGTCATCATCATAGGACGCATGCATAAAGCAGTTATCGATTTTTTCCTTTAGCGTATCGGGAATTTCGCGTACAAATCTTGACGGTGTATTTCTTTGTGTTCTACCGTACATCATTCTTTGGGCACAGCCTGCGAGATAAAGCTCTTTTCTTGCTCTTGTAACGCCTACGTAAGCTAAGCGGCGCTCTTCCTGAAGCTCGGCGGCGTCATTTAGAGTCATAACGCCCGGGAAAATTCCCTCTTCCATACCAACCAAGAAAACACAGTCAAACTCAAGGCCTTTAGCCGAGTGTACCGTCATCATTACAACCGTATCCGAGTCGGCGTCGTAGTTATCAATGTCGCTCATTAGTGTTACTTCCTCAAGGAAGTCTTCAAGAGTAGCGTCGGGGTTTTCCTCACTATAGCGAGCCATAACGTTTACAAGCTCGCCAACGTTTTCGGCGCGAGTAAGTCCCTCGTCGCCGAGCGATTTTAGATAGGTATCGTAGCCTGTTTTTTCAATTACCTCACGGGCAAGGTCGCCTAAATCGGTACAGCTTGCGGCGATATCCATAAGCTCACGCATCATTTTGCCGAATTTCGTCATTGCCGAGCTGGCGCGTTTGAGCGGCGTGTATTCGTCGGCTGTGCAAACCACCTCAAAAAGACTTTGACCGAGTGCCGATGCAATTTCCTTTGCGGCGGCAACGCTTGAGTCGCCGATTGCGCGCTTTGGCTGATTTATTATTCTTTCAAGGCGAAGCTCGTCATTTGGGTTATTGAGCACGCAAAGATAGGATACCAAATCCTTGATTTCCATTCTATCGTAAAAGCGGTTACCGCCGATAATTCTATACGGCACGCCGCTTTTTACAAAGCTACGCTCAAAGGTACTTGACTGCGAGTTTGTTCTATAAAGAATTGCGCAGTCGCTATATTTTCCGCCCTCAGCAACGTGGTCGAGAATTTTATCGGTTACGAACTCAGCTTCTTTTCGCTCGTCGTCACAGCGGTATTCAATTATTTTATCGCCGCTACCCTGTGCCGTCCACAAGTTTTTACCCTTACGCTCGGTATTATGCTTAATAATGGCGTTTGCAGCGTCAAGAATGTTTCCTGTACTGCGATAGTTTTGCTCGAGTTTTATTACCTTTGCGTTTTCAAACTGATTTTCAAAGTTTAAGATGTTTTCAATAGTCGCGCCTCTAAAGCGGTAAATACTTTGGTCGTCGTCACCGACAACACAAAGGTTTTTATGCTCATCCGAAAGCAAGCTAATGAGCCTATACTGCGCCATATTGGTGTCCTGATACTCGTCAACCATTATGTATTTATATCTTTTGCGGTAGTACTCAAGCGTTTCGGGGCTCTTTTCAAAAAGACGGATGGTGAGCAGGATAATATCGTCAAAGTCAACTGCGTTGGCGTCCTTAAGCTTTGCTTGGTAGCGGCTGTAAACCTGTGCAACGCAGCCCTTATAATAATCGCCCATACCCTGCGACAAATACTCGGCGGGGCTTTGCATTCTATCCTTGGCGCGACTTATTTCGGAAATCATTTGCTTTGCAGGGAAACGCTTTTCCTCAAGCCTAAGCTCTTTTAGACACTCCTTAATAACTCTTTTACTATCATCAGTATCGTAAATTGTAAAATTCTTTTGATATCCGATTTTTTCAATTTCACGGCGCAAAATTCTAACACACGCCCAGTGGAACGTGCCTGCGTTTACGTCCTTTCCCGCCTCGCCGAGCATAGCCTCAAGTCTATCCTTAAGCTCGTTTGCGGCCTTATTTGTAAAGGTTATAGTGAGAATGTTCCAAGGCTTTATGGGGTTATCGGCCAAAACGGAAAAAAGATATTCCCTCTCCTGCTCGGAAAGCCCAGAGAGGTCCGCCGTCGCTCTTCTCATAAGTGCAAGCTCGTCTTCGCCAACGATGGTTTTAGGCGCGATGCTATTATAGGCGTTGCCAAATTTCACCATATTTGCAATACGGTTAATAAGCACGGTGGTTTTTCCGCTACCTGCGCCTGCCAAAATTAAAACAGGGCCGTTTACTGCAAAAACCGCCTGCTTTTGCATATCGTTTAGTCTATTAAAATACGACTCTAAAATTTGTTTTCTAAGCTGTATAAATTCCTGCATTTATTTTCTCCAAGTTTAGTGTTTTAAATATTATAGCACAAACCTTTATTTCAAACAAGATGATTTGTTTTTTTATTTTTACTATATTGATTTTTTTACCTTTCGGTAGTATAATAAAAGAAAGTAAAAAAACAAGGAGAATAAAAATGGCTTTTTCGATTACTAAAGACACTATTATTGGTGATATTCTTGACAATGCTCCCCAGACTGCTCCCGTTTTTCTTGAAATGGGTATGCACTGCCTCGGTTGCCCTTCCGCAAGAAGTGAGTCGGTTGCTGATGCTTGCATGGTTCACGGCGTTTCGGTTGACGAGATTGTTGAGAAGCTCAACGCTTGTATTAAATAAAAAAGCGAAAGCCCGCACAAGAGGCACACTTCGTTACGAAGTGTGCCTCAGTTATATTCGCCTTACGGCGAGTTATATTGCTACGCAGCTATATGATGCTTCGCATC
>CAZDLQ010000055.1:0-6338 GCA_964506315.1 uncultured Oscillospiraceae bacterium | reverse complement strand
CCTCATCCGTCACGGCTTTGCCGTGCCACCTTCCCCTCAAGGGGAAGGCTTTTATTTTATTCTTTATTTTTTGTTTTGCCTTTTTTTATAAAGTAAACCGTTGCCGCCGCTACTACTGCGATGGCGGCTAAAATTAGCGTTACCGTACCAAAGGTCATTGGCTGGGTGACGTGCGTCATCTCGGCCAAAACGTAGGTGCCGCCGTCCTTTATATCGGCACTGATGGTGCCGTCCTTTTTGCTGACGGTACAGCTGAGCTCACTTGCACCGCCGCGGTCGGAAACAAAGAGAATTTGCGCTTTTTTAATATCGTAATCGGCGGGGATTTTAAACTTTAGCCTAAGCGCATCGGCAGGCGAAACGGATTTTTCATCCACGGTGATGCCAAGCTTATAAACCTCAAATTTGGTTACGTAATCCTTGACCGCCGCCTTAACTTTTACAAAGTCAAGACCTTCGTAAATTTGCTCGGCGGTGACCTGTACGTTTTCGGGCAGAGCATTTTTGTCGCCCGAAAGAGAAAGCTTTTCATTTTCGAAAAAGCTTACGCGCTCGCCCGATGCGGTAAAGCTGTTAGACGAGCTGTTTTGCGTATCGTTTTGCGGCTTTGTAAGTCCGCTCGGCTTATTCTCCGACGAAGTGTCGCTTTGGGTGTTATCGTTCCCTGTGCTCGACGAGGTGTTATCCTCGGGGTTTTTATCGGGAACAGTGGGCTTCGAGGTGGCGTCCTCGTTTTGAGGCGGCTTGCCGCTCTCGTCCTCAGCCTGCTCATAAATGTAATTATAAACTATCATAGCGTTGCCCGAATCTACGTTAAGACCGAGCCACTCGCTTTCGCTGCCCGCGTATTTAATGGTAGCAATTTGCTCGCAGGACGAAAGCGCGTTTTGGGGAATTTTTTTAAGGCTTTTGGGGAAGGTTATGCTTTTTAGCGCAGTGCATTTTAAAAACGCATCCTCATAAATTTCCTCTAAACCTTCCAAAAACACGATTTCTTCAAGCTGAGCGCAAAATGCAAAAGCATTTGCGCCGATTTTTTTAAGTGTAGACGGCAGCTTAACGCTACTGAGCGCGCTACATTCGGAAAAAGCGGCCTCAGGAATTTGCGTTACGCTGCTTGGAATTTCTACGGATTTAAGCGCTTTAAGCGACGCAAAGGCATAAGCGCCGATACTGCTCAGTCCCTGCGGAAGCGTTAACTGCTCTATGCCCTCACAGCCTAAAAACGCTCTATCCTCAACCGTTTTAAGCGCGGCAGGAAGCGTTACGCTCTTTAAGGTGTTACAGCCTGCAAAGGCGGCCGCACGGATGGTGGTCACGCTTTCGGGAAGCACGTAGCCCTCGCGGCTGTTGCCGATGGGGTAATAGATGAGCGCAGTTTTATTTTTGTTAAAAAGCACGCCGTTTTCATTTGAAAGGTGGGCGTTGTTTTCGGAAACGAAAACCGCAGTAAGCTTTATGCAGTCGGAGAAAACGTCGGCATTAAGGCTCTCGGTTTGCGCGCCGATATTTACAACCATAAGCGAGCTACAGCCCTCAAACGCATTGGCGCCGACGGACACGATGCTATCGGATAAAGTAACCTCGGTGAGTGTGGTTTTTGCCTCAAAGGCTCTCTCGGCTATCGCCGTGACGGGCATATCCTCTATCGTTTCGGGCAGGGTAAGCTCGGCGGCCTCACCTGTATATTTTGTTATGGTGACGGTATTTTCGGTCACCGTGTACTCAAGGCCGTCCTCGGTTACCTTAGCGACTACCTCGGTAGCCACCGCGTTTTCCTGCGCAAAGACACTGCTTGCGGTCACCAAAAGGAGCGAAAAAATCATAAGTACAGCTATTACAATGACTAAAACGCGTTTAAAAATATCCTTCATTTTTTCCTCCTTTAAATTTTTTAAATTTATTTGCCCCAATATTTTCTATCAAGGCTTCTATACTGAATTGCTTCAAAAATATGGTCTTCCAAAATTTCCTCACTGCCCTCTAAATCGGCAATGGTTCTTGCCACCTTTAGCACGCGTGTGTAGGCTCTTGCCGACATATCAAGCTTTTCAAAGGCAAATTTGAGAAGAACCTTACATTCCTCCGAAACGCTGCAGGCCTCACTAAACATACTGTCGGTGAGCTGAGCGTTGCAAAATACTCTATTTTTATCAAACACGAAATGGCGGCTGTAGCGCTCTTTTTGAATTTCTCTTGCGCGGTTTACCCTTTCGCGAATGGCCGCCGAGCTTTCCTCGCGCTTGTTTGAGCTAAGCTCGGAAAACTGCACGGGACTCACCTCGATGTGCATATCAAATCTATCAAGCAGCGGACCGCTTACCTTAGAAATGTAGCGCGCCGCCGCAAAGGGCGTACAGGTGCACTGCTTGGTGGGGTGACCTCTATAGCCGCATTTGCAGGGATTCATTGCGGCAACCGTCATAAAACGGCTTGGGAAGGTTACCGTGCCTGCAACCCTTGAAACAGTTACCTTGCCGTCTTCAAGCGGTTGGCGAAGTATTTCAAGTGCCTTGGTGTCAAACTCGGGAAGCTCGTCCAAAAACAAGACGCCGTTGTGTGCGAGCGAAATCTCACCCGGTCTTGGATAGGCTCCGCCGCCCGACAGTCCAAACGGCGATACCGTATGGTGCGGTGAACGGAACGGGCGCTCGGTTATAAGCGAAACGCCGTCGGGAATTGTGCCTGCTACCGAATGAATTTCGGTGGTGCGCACCGATTCCTCAAAGCTCATTTCAGGAAGTATTGACGGAAGGCGTTTTGCAAGCATACTTTTGCCCGAGCCCGGTGGGCCTATGAGAAGAATATTATGACCGCCTGCGGCGGCAATTTCAAGGGCGCGTTTTGCAAAATACTGTCCCTTTACCTCGCTAAAATCGGGCATTTCCTGTTTGGGCTGGGTGGAAATTTCACTTACAAACGGCTCGATTTGCTTTTCACCCAAAAGGTGATCCACTGCCTCGCAAACACTTTTTACGGGGAGCACCGAAATGCCCTGTACCACGCCTGCTTCAAGGCGGTTGTCGTATGGAACAAAGATGCTCTCAAGGCCCATATCACGTGCGCAAAGCACCATAGAAAGCACGCCGTTTACGCCGCGCACGCCGCCTTTCAGCGAAAGCTCGCCCACAAAGGCGGTGCTGTCCGTTATTTTGGGAATTTGTCCCGAGCCCTCTAAAATGCCGAGCATTATGGCAAGGTCGTAGATGGGGCCCTGCTTTTTAACGTCGGCAGGGGCTAAGTTTACGGTTATTCGGCCGATGGGAAAGGTAAAGCCGCAGTTTTTCATAGCGGCACGCACTCTATCGCGCGATTCCTTAACCGCCGCGTCGGGCAGGCCGACTATTTCAAAGGCAGGCATACCGTTTGAAAGGTCGGTTTCAACCGACACCTCAAAGCAGTTTATTCCCACAAGTCCGAAGCTTTTTATACAAGAAAACATTTTTTTCGCCTCTTTACATCTCACCGATATGAGCTGAATTTTGTTTAAGGTATATTACGCCCGAAACAACCGTCGAAATTACGCAAACGATGAAGCAAAAATCTCCGAAATAGAGAATTTCGCTCGGAATTTGGGGGAACCAAGCGACCAGCTGCTCTAATGCCAAAATTACTAAAATTGCAACCATTTGGGTGATGGTTTTTACCTTGCCCCAAATGTTAGCGGCAATTACGTTTCCTTGCTCAACGCAAACGAGCCTAAGCGCCGAAACCATAAATTCACGCGCTAAAATTATTACTATACCGATGAGCCAAACAAGAAGCTCGGTTTTGGTATCGCTTTTTATAACCGTCATACCGACAAGTGCGCTTACAACAAGAATTTTATCGGCAAGGGGGTCTAAGAATTTACCGAAATTGGTAACTAAATTATGCTTTCTTGCCATTCTACCGTCGATCATATCGGTAAGGGAAAGTGCGCCGAAAACAAGACCTGCTATAAGAAAACGTGCGGGAATTGCCTCAATTAAAAGTACCGCCAAGAAAACAGGCACCATAACTGCTCTAAAAACTGTCAATTTATTTGGGGTGTTCATATTAACTCTCCTTATTTGTCATTTCGATGCACATACCCATAAGGTCGTAATCAAGCGCATCCGTGATTTCAACCTCTACAAAATCCCCTATTCCAAGCGGAATTTCGCTTGCAAAGAAGATTTTGCCGTCTATATCGGGCGCGTCGTAGCGGCTTCTTCCAAAATAACATTCGCCGTACTTGTCAAAGCCCTCGACGGCTACGGTTAGGATTTTGCCGATTTTGGCGCTATTGAACTCATCAACCGTTCTTTGCTGTGCGCGCATTATTATATCGGCGCGCTGCTGCGCGGTTTCGCTGTCAACTTGGTCAGGGAAGCTTGCGGCGGGTGTGCCTTCCTCACGTGAGTAGGCAAAGCAGCCGACGCGCTCAAATTTAGCCTCTTTTAAAAACTCGCAAAGCTCTAAAAACTGCTCCTGCGTTTCGCCGGGGAAGCCTGTTATAAGCGTGGTGCGAAGCACAACGTCGGGAATTTTCTCGCGCAGTTTTTTAACAAGCTTAAGTAGGCTCTCACTGTCGCCGCGGCGGTTCATTCTTCTTAAAACCTCGCGGCTCGCGTGCTGAATGGGAAGGTCTATGTATTTTACAACCTTGTCGCACTCGGCGATGGCGGAAATTAGCTCGTCATCTATCATTTCGGGATAGGCGTAGAGAATTCTTATCCAGCGCAAACCGTCTATTTTGTTAAGTTCCCGCAAAAGAGAGGCAAGGCGCGGCTTTTTATAAAGGTCAAGTCCGTATCGGGTAACGTCCTGCGCCACCAAGATAAGCTCCTCAATACCGGCCTTGGCAAGCGACTTAGCCTCAGCAATTACGCTTTCCATCTCTCTACTGCGAAACCTGCCGCGAATATCGGGAATTGCGCAGTAGGTACAGCGATTGTCGCAGCCCTCGGCAATTTTGAGGTAGGCGTAAAATGGAAGGGTTGAGATTACCCTGTCGCCCTCAATGCAAAGGTCGGTCTTTTCGCCGTAGCTTTGGATTTTTTTGTCGTTTTCAAGGCTCTCACATATAGCCTCACAAATTTTTGCGTTACTGCCGATGCCGAGAATTATATCAGCCTCGTCAATCTCGCTTGCAAGCTCTTCTCTATACCTTTCGGCAAGGCAGCCCGTCACAACAATTTTCTTTATTCGTCCCTCTTTTTTGAGAAGGCCCATTTCAAGAATTTGCTCAATAGACTCCTGCTTTGCCGACTCGATAAAGCCGCAGGTGTTAATAATCACAACCTCGGCAAGCGCGGCGTCGCCTACTAATTCAAAGCCGTTTTTCTTAAGGTCGGCCAGCATTATTTCGGCGTCCACCTGATTTTTGGGACAGCCGAGGCTTATCATTCCAACAGTTATTGCCATATTTATTTCCTCAATCCAACTCTATTTCACACTCGCAAGCACGGCGAAGTGCCGTTTTTGCTACGCTATAACTAAAGCCTTTTCTCACCAGCGCAGCAAAACAGCGTCTTTTGCCCTCGTCGGTGTCAAGCTCGTGTTTATATTTTTGTGTCACTAAAATTGCCGCCTGTATTTGCGAGTCCTCGCCCTCGAAAACCTCATCTATTGCCGCATCGATAATCTCGCGATTAACACCCTTTGAGAAAAGCTCCTGCTTTATCTTAAAGGGACCTTTCTTTTGCACGTCGCGTCTATGCTCGGCGAAGGCGATCGCGAATTTTAGGTCGTCAATTAGTCCAAGGTCGCGAATTTCCTCAACTGCGCTATCAATTATATCGGGCGGATACTTGCCGTATAACTTATCGCGCAGTTCGCGTTCGCTGTGAAGACGCCTGTCAAGGCAGTAAAGCATTCGCTCTCTTGCCCTTTTTACAAGCTTTTTACTATCGGGCGGCTGGTTTAAGCTTTTGTCCTGCATTGCCTTAATCGTCAACCTCTACGTCAATGCTCGCCGAAGCGGAAGCGGATGCAACAGGCTTCTTTTTAGGCGCAGGTTTAGCCGTTCCCTCGGCTTCCTCTTTCATAGCGGCGCGTACCTTTTCGGTAATCTCAGCGAGAAGTTCGGGACGCTCCTGAAGCAAGGTTTTAACGTTATCTCTACCTTGGGCAAGTCGCTCGGTGCCGTAGCTAAACCAAGCGCCGCTTTTTAAGATTATATCTCTCTCAACGGCGAGGTCAACGATTTCGCCGATAGCACTGATGCCTTTACCGTAGATAATATCAAAATAAGCCTCTTTAAACGGGGGAGCAACCTTGTTTTTAACAACCTTACAGCGAACGTGGTTACCGATATTTTCGCTGCCTTGCTTTTTGGTGTTAACCTTTCTTACTTCAGGGCGAACCGGAGCGTA
>CAZDLQ010000054.1:0-6397 GCA_964506315.1 uncultured Oscillospiraceae bacterium | reverse complement strand
CGGTTGACCTTCAAAAGAACAAAAAGACGGCGCTGGCAGTGCACGCTTTAGCGGCGGCGATTGTTTTGGCACTGGCTGTGCCGATGCATTTTCTTGTCCCGATTTCAAAGTTGTTCGATATGGAAAAGGGGCTTGGAAATTACGCGCTAAGATTTGCCGCTTTATTTGTTTTAATGATTTTATATATGGTACTGCACGAGCTTGTGCACGGAATCGCAATGAAAATTTGCGGAACGAAAAAGGTAAAATACGGCTTTACGGGCCTGTACGCCTTTGCAGGAAGCGACGATTATTACGACAAAAAAGCGTATGTTTTCATCGCACTTTCGCCCGTTGTGCTTTGGGGAGCGGTTATCGCGCTTGTCAATCCCTTTGTTTCTACCGAGTGGTTTTGGGTTGTTTATATGCTTCAAATAATGAACTTGTCGGGCGCCGCAGGAGACTTTTTCGTAAGCGTAAAATTTTCCGCCTTCCCAAAAGACATTTTGGTAAAGGATTACGGGGTTGGTATGACGGTTTTTTCTAAATCTTAGAAAACGCTTCAGCTCAAATTTTTGGAATATTTTTGACGTTGACCACTGCAACGAAAACGATAATACCGATACAAAAACACGCAGTTTTAAAAACAAAAGAGAGGTGAAGACAGCTTCACCTCTTTTTCTTTTTGTAAATTCAATCTTTTTTCAATACTTTTTTGTATAATAGTGCATCGTAGGGTAATATTCCGCGAAAGGAAAAAGATTTATGTACATTGTAAAAAACGCATTAAAATGCATCGGTAGAGCCAAAGGGCGCAACGTCCTAATCGGTATTATTGCTCTTGTAATCTCGGTTTCGGCTTGCCTTGGCCTGTCGATTAGACAAGCCGCTGAAAGCGCTAAAGAAAGTGCATTAGAGGGGCTTAGCATAACGGCCACCATATCATACGATAGAAGCAGTATGATGAGTAATATGATGGGCGGCGGAAAGGGTCAGGGCGGTGGCGGCTTTGACCGTGATGAGTTTAAAGATATGATGGGCGGCGCCTCGTCGCTTACGCTTGAAGAGTATCAAACCTATGCGTCGGCTGAGTCGGTTGAGGATTTTTATTACACCCTCACCGCCTCTTTTAACGGCAACGACGATTTGCTTCCTGTGACCGACGAGGAAGAGGAAGATGACGACAGCTCGGACATTCAAAGTATGGATACGGCCTCGCAAAACGATACAGGGAAAAGCTTTCCCGGTGGTGACCGAGGCGGTAAGGGAATGTTTACCTCGGCGGATTTTTCGGTTATCGGCTACAGCAGCGATAGCTCAATGACTGCATTTATCAACGGTACGGCCTCGATTGTTGAAGGTGGCACAATGTTTGAAGAGGGCACAACCGAAAAAGAGTGTGTTATTTCGCAGGAGCTCGCCATCTTTAACGACTTATCGGTGGGTGACAGCATTACTCTCACTAACCCCTCGCTTGAAACCGAAACCCATGAGCTTAAAATCGTTGGCTTTTATACAAGTGATGCCAACAACGATTTTTCAATGTCAATGTTCGGCAAAAGCCAAGATCCTGCAAACCAAATTTATATGAGCGCTGCGGCGCTGCAAGAGGTTCTTGACGCTTCGGATGAAGCTTCAACCACCGTCACCGATGAAGACACAGGAAGCGAAACCGACAGCGCGGTAACGGGCTCGCTTGCGGCAACCTATATCTTTGAAAACACCGAAAAATATTACGCTTTTGAAGAGGAAGTGCGCACACTCGGCCTTGACGATTCGTATACCGTATCCTCACCCGACCTCACCGCCTTTGAAAACAGCCTAACACCGCTCAACACACTCAGCACAATGGCAGGCTGGTTCCTCATTGTTATCCTTGTCATCGGCGCGATTATTCTCGTTGTGCTTAACATATTTAACGTAAGAGAACGCAAATACGAGGTTGGCGTGCTCACTGCAATGGGTATGAAAAAATACAAAGTTGCGGCGCAGTTTATATGTGAAATACTTGTCGTTACTATGATTGCGGTAGTGGTCGGCGCAGGCATCGGCGCGGTAAGCTCGGTTCCCGTTACGAATGCGCTTTTACAGGGCCAGGTGGAAAGCCAAAGCTCACAGCAAACTCAAATGGACAACAATTTCGGTCGCCCCGGTAATATGGGCGGCGGTCGCGGCGAAAATATGCCCACGGACGTTCCCGAACTGCCTGACGATATGGGCGGCAAGGGCTTTGGAAATATGTTTGGCGGCGCAGTAGATTATATTACCGAGGTAAACTCCGCAATGAATTTAAGCGTTGTTTTGCAAATGCTCGGCGTGGGACTGCTGCTTACGCTGGTTGCAAGCCTCTTTTCAGTGCTGTTTATTATGCGATACGATCCGCTGAGAATTCTTGCTAATAGAGATTAAGAAAGGAGAAAAACGATGTCTATATTATCACTTCAAAGCATTGGTTTTGCGTATGATAAAATTCCTGTGCTTGAGAATATTTCATACGAGTTTGAAAAAGGCAAAATGTACTGCATCGTCGGTAAATCGGGCGCGGGCAAAACTACGCTTTTGTCACTCCTTTCGGGTCTTGCCAAGCCCACCGAGGGTGAGATTTTCTACGACGGCAAAAACGTTGCTAAAATTGATAAATATACCTTCCGTTCCAAATATATCGGCGTGGTATTTCAAAGCTTTAATTTAATTACTAAATATACTGCGCTTGAAAATGTTGTTTTGTCGATGGACGTAGCGGGATATAAAATAAAGAATAAGAAGCAAAGAGCGCTTGAGCTTCTTAGCAGCGTCGGACTTGACGAGGACGAGGCAAACCGCCGCGTGCTTAAGCTTTCGGGCGGTCAGCAGCAGCGTGTTGCCATTGCGCGTGCGCTTTCCTATGACCCCGACATTATACTTGCGGACGAGCCGACGGGAAACCTCGACACCGAAACTCAAAACGAAATAATGGGCATTTTCCGCTCTCTTGCAAACGGGGGCAAATGCGTTATTTTGGTAAGCCATTCGCCCGACGTTGCGGCAATGTGCGATGAGAGATATGAGCTTGTAAAGCTCCGCCGCTCAAAGAAATAAAAAAATTAAAGAGGGGCGAAAACTCGCCTCTCTTTTTTAGTGAATTTAGAGGAAAGAAAAAGCACAGCAAATTCTTGCCTCCCCTTGTCAGGGGAGGTGGATTTTGCCGCAGGCAAAAGACGGAGGGGTAGTGGGTATTATCTCTCCCTCAGTTTCGCTAACGCTCAACAGCTCCCTCGTCAGAGGGAGCCGGGTGCTGTGAACAGCAGTTTGTCGCAGTTACTATTTTTAAAATTTTCAATACATTTTCAATAATTTGTGTTATAATGGCTGTATACGGAGGTGAAGCTATGAGGATCTTGCTGGTTGAAGACGAAATAAGAATGGCGCAGGCGCTGTGTGAAATACTGCGTCTTGAAAAATATGAGGTCGACCATTGCGATAACGGAGTCGACGGTCTTGATGCCGTGCTCAGCAATATTTACGACATCGTTATTCTTGACGTTATGCTTCCCAAACTCAGCGGCTACGAGGTTGCCAAAAAAGCGCGTGAAAGCGGCATCGCAACGCCTATTTTGATACTCACCGCCAAGGCCGAGCTTGACGATAAGGTAGAAGGCCTCGATAGCGGCGCCGATGATTATCTAACCAAACCCTTTATGACGCGCGAGCTTCTTGCCCGTCTTCGCGCACTTTCAAGAAGAAGGCTCGGCACCGCCGACGGCACTCTCTCTTTCGGCGATATTACACTTGACACAAACACCCTTACGCTGTCCTGTACCGAAAGCGGTCAAAGCGTTCGCCTCGGCGAAAAGGAATACCGCATACTTGAGTATATGATTGCAAATAAAGGGCAAATCTTAACCCGCGAGCAGCTTGCTATGAAAATTTGGGGCTTTGAGAGCGATGCCGAGTATAATAACGTAGAGGTTTATATGTCCTTTACGCGTAAAAAGCTTAGCTTTGTTGGGGCCAAAACCGAGATAAAAGCGGTGCGCGGCGTTGGATATGAATTGAGGTGTGACGATGTTTAAAAAAACAAGAAGAAAAATCGTTGCCGCAATTATGTCCATTCTCGTCGCTTTGTGGGTGGGAACACTCGGCGTAATTTACGCCTCAAGCTACTTTGAAATGTCAAGTCAAAACAAGCAAATGCTGATGGCTCACGCCCAAATGTATGCCCTAAACAACTCGTTTGAAGACCTGCAGCCGCCAAGTAGACCTCGCCCCGACGGTAATAGGGATTTCAGCGGCGGCTTTAATTCCGATTCACCGATGTTTCAGCTTTCAACCTTCTATACCGTCGCAATTTCCTACGACGGTGAGGTTTTGGAAATTAAAAACGAGCCGCCGACGGTACATACCGACAGCGACCTTGAAGCCTTGGCGCGCAGTATTATAAACGGCGCGCGGGAAAGCGGCACTAAAAACAACCTTGCCTTTTATAAAATGGATAAGGGCGGCTACACGCTTGTCACCTTTATGGACAACACCGTTGTCAATGAAAATGCAACGACGCTGTTTCGCTATACGCTGATTTTCGGCGCGGTGGCGCTTGTTTTGTTCTTCTTTTTGTCGGTATTTCTTGCAAGAAAAATCGTCAATCCTCTCGAAGAGAGCTACAAAAAGCAAAAGCAGTTTATTTCCGACGCGGGCCACGAGCTGAAAACACCCGTATCGGTGGTGAGCGCAAATGCCGAGCTTTTGTCGCGCGAGGTAGGGGACAGTAAGTGGCTTAAAAATATTCAGTACGAAAACGAGCGTATGGCCGTGCTCATAGGTCAGCTTCTTGACCTTGCGCGCACCGAAAACGTAACACCGCAAATGGAAATTCTTGATTTCAGTAGACTGGTTTCGGGCGAAACCCTGCCGTTTGAAAGCGTGGCTTTCGAAAAAAATCTTACTCTAAACAGCAGCATTGCGGACGATGTACGCCTTGAGGGCAACAGCACCCAGCTTAAACAAATCGTTTCCATTTTGCTCGATAACGCCATCCGCCACAGCAGTGAGGGCGGCGAGGTGTACATTACTTTAAAGAAGGAACACGGTCTTGCAAGGCTTTTTGTTGTAAATCGCGGCGACGAAATTCCAAAAGAGCAAATAGAGCAGTTGTTTGAACGCTTTTACCGCGTAGACACCGCCCGAAACGGCGAGGACAAGCATTACGGACTCGGTCTTGCCATCGCCAAGGCAATCGCAACCTCTCATAAGGGACATATTGGTGTGCGCTGTTTTGACGGATTTGTCGAATTTAGTGTTGAAATTCCTTGCCTATAGCCCAAAAAATTCAATATAATTTCAATCTTCCTCCTGTACAATGAGAGTATCTTGGTACAGGAGGTTTTTTTATGGCGTTTCAAACCGTATTTAAAAGATACGAGCTTAAATTTATGCTGTCTAAAGAGCAAAAAGAGTGCGTTGTTTCGGCAATTGAGCCTTATATGAAGCTTGATAAATACGGCCGAAGCACCATTCGCAACCTGTATTTTGACACCGACAGCTACCTTCTAATTCGCCGCTCTATTGAAAAGCCCGTCTATAAGGAAAAGCTTCGTATTCGCAGTTACGGCAAAGCCGCCGCTGACCAAAACGTTTTTGTAGAGCTTAAAAAGAAATACAAGCACGTGGTGTATAAACGGCGAATTTGCCTTGCAAACGCCGATGCGACGGCTTGGCTTTCGGGAGAAAAGCACCCCGAAAAGCACACGCAAATTTCAAACGAAATCGACTATTTTTTAAGGTTTTACGGCACTCTTCACCCGACGGTCTTTCTCTCCTACGAGCGCGAGGCGTACTACTCAAATGACGGCAGTGACTTTCGCGTAACCTTTGACGACAACGTCCTGTGCAGGCAAACTGACCTGTCGCTTGAAAAAGAGGCTTACGGCACGCCCATTTTGCCCGAAGGCAAGGTACTGATGGAAATTAAATGCAGCGGCGGCATACCGCTTTGGATGACGCAGTTGCTGTCGCGCGAAAAAATCTATAAAACGTCCTTTTCCAAATACGGAACGGCCTACAGGACGCTGATTTTTCCGCAAACCCACAAAATAAATACATATAATATGTTGGAGGTAAATAAAAATGCTTGAAAATTTGTTTAAAGGATTATTCGATTCCGACTTAACGGCGGTCATAAGCGTTACCGACTTTTTGCTTTGCCTTGGCGCATCGCTTGTTATCGGAATTTTGATGGCATTTGCCTATATGTACCGCACCCGTTACACCAAAAGCTTTGTTGTAACGCTTGCACTGCTTCCTGCGGTGGTTTGCGTGGTCATTATGATGGTAAACGGCAACGTGGGAACGGGCGTTGCGGTGGCAGGCGCGTTTAGCCTGGTGCGTTTCCGCAGTGTTCCCGGCACGGCAAAGGAAATTTGCACGCTGTTTTTGGCAATGG
>CAZDLQ010000053.1:0-6464 GCA_964506315.1 uncultured Oscillospiraceae bacterium | reverse complement strand
ACCGGAGTCGGTGAGCATATCCATAAAAATGTCACCGTTATGCAGCTGGAAGGTGTTAAAGCCTGCCTCTTTTATTTTGTTAAGACGCTCCGCTACGGGTAAAAGATTTAATTTTTGCACAATTTTAACCTTGTGCATTTCCATAGGGATAGGAGCGTGTTTGTAGAATTTAATTTCCGGCATTTTAAGTTCCTCCGACGGATTTCGATAAAAATAATACCCTTATATTTTATATGTATATATAGCATTTGTCAAATTGATAGATAAAATATTGACTATTGAAATTTTCAATAGTTGGTGCTATAATATAAAAAACACAAAAAAGGGGAAATCACCTTGGAAATACGAAGCCTAAAAACCTTTATTCAGGTTGCTGAGCGAAACAGCTTTACAAACGCGGCACAGGCGCTGGGTTATACACAGTCCACCGTTTCGCTTCAAATAAAACAGCTTGAAACCGAGCTTGGCACACAGCTTTTTGAGCGCATAAATCACACCGTTACGCTTACACAGTCGGGTAGGGCGCTGCTTGAGCGCGCGCATAAGATTATAAACCTTGTGGACGAGGTGCAAACAAATTCAGCCGATGCACAGGTAAAAGAGGCACCCGTGCGCTTTGCTATGGCGCCGTCAATTTGCAGTGTTATGATGGGCTCGACCTATCTTAATTTTAATAAAATGCACCCTGACGTGATTGTGAAAATAGTGGAAGCCGAAACCGACGCGATGCTTAGGCTTTTAAACCAAAACGATATTGATTTGGCTTTTCTTGTTGACCGCCGCGCCTTTAATAACGATTATATCGTGGCGTCGGAGAAGAGGGAAGCGCTACATTTTGTGGTAAGTAAAAGCTCGCCCTTGTGCAAGAGAAAAAACCTTGATATTAAAGAAGTCCTAACATATCCGTTTTTCCTGTCCGAAAAGGGACTCAGCTATCGCCGAGTTTTAGAGGAAAAGCTTGCCGAGCAAAACCTGTCGGTCACACCGATGGTTGAAATGGGCAACACACAGCTGCTGCTCGAGCTTGTCGAGCTTGGCGGCGGAATATCGTTTTTGCCCGATTACATAACCCGAAAAAGCTTTAGTGAAGGCAAAATTCAGTACCTTAATGTAAAGGGCTTTGAGGCGGAAATTTGGCGCCAGCTGGTTTATCATAAGAATAAGTGGCTCTCGCCTGCAATGAAAAAGGTAATTGACTACTGCACCGAAATCTCGGAAACGGTACTGTAACCGAAAACAAATTGTAATAATTTTAATAGGAAAATAGTTTGAAATTGCAAGAGGTGATAACATGGGAAAAATGTATATGGCAAAGTGTGAGAATTGTGACTATACATTCGAAACACTTATAGGAATAGGATTTAGTTTTGATGATAGAAATAAATATTTATTAAAAAAAATACAACGCGGAGAATATGGAGGAGAAATAAAGAAAAAGGCGGAAAACATTCCTAATTGCGTTGTTAGAACATCGTATGAATTGTTTGTTTGCCAAAAGTGCGGTTGTATAGAAAGGAAAGATTTAATAAAATTATACGATGAAAAAGACATATCCAAATGTCAATACACACACGATAAACACCCTTGTGTAAAGTGTAAGGGTAAAATGCAATATATAGCAATAGATGATGAGTTTACCTGCCCAAAGTGTAAAAATAAAATAAAATTTAGAGTTTGCGGTTGGTGGGATTGATAAAAAATAGGGGCGAACATTGTTCGCCCGAAGAAAGCGCCCCTTGCCTAAAGGGGTAGCGAAGCGGCCGAGCGGCAATGAATAACAGCCCAGTGGGCTGTTAGAACCGCGAGGTGACCGAACCGCAGTGAGAAGGGCCGCGCGTGAGCGTGGCGAGGGGATACAAGATTGGCACACAGCTTGCCGATGTATTCCCATGCATTATCAAAATTTACGCCCAATAGAATATGTAGGGAACGGCGCTCGTCGACGTTCCGTTTTGTTTAGCGGCGCGTCCACAAGGGCCGCGCCCTACATTGTTTAAATAAATGTTCGATAGAATCCGTAGGGGCGAACATTGTTCGCCCGTTTTTTATTTGAATCCCTCCGTCTTTGCCTATGGCAAAGCCACCTCCCTTTAGGCAAGGGAGGCTTTTCGGGCGGATGATATCCGCCCCTACGTTGTAAAACCGACGCTCGATAGAATATGTAGGGAACGGCGCTCGTCGACGTTCCGTTTTATTTCTCGGCGCATTTTAAAAATTTTTAAAAAACACACATAAACACGCACTGCTGGGGCATTTTATTACTAAGGCAGGAATAAATTTTATAATATTCACCGCACATTAGGTAAATATTTCAATCGCACAAAAAAATCTTGACAAAGCAAAGCGGTTTTGTTATATTAAATTACGGAGACTCGGCTTTTGTGGAAAGTCTATCAGGGAGAACGCGTCGTGGACTGAAAGCGCGTTTTAGATAAGTAGTAAGCTTGGGAACACTCCGCGGCAAATCAAAACTAAATATTAAAAGAGGATGCATTTTGCATCAATGCGGGTGGCACCGCGGGTTAACTTTTGGTTACTCGTCCCGGGAATATGAAAATATTCCCGGGTTTTTTATTTTCTTTAGGTAATTTTTAGGAGGTCTTGTTATGTATAGGACGTTATTTTGCAATGATATTCGTGACACGCATATCGGCAATACCGTTTCGCTTGCCGGTTGGGTGGACGTTGTCCGTGACCACGGCGGCGTACTGTTTGTAGATTTGCGCGACTACACGGGTATAACTCAGGTGGTTGTTCACGACGAGCAGCTGCTCAAAAACGTAACTCGTGAAACCGTTATCACCGTAACAGGTACGGTAAGAAAGCGTGACGAGGAAACCGTTAATAATAAAATTGACACAGGTAGAGTGGAGCTTGTTGCCGATACTTTAACCGTACTCGGTAAAAACTATAATATGCTCCCCTTTGACGTTAGCGAATCGAGAAAAAGTAGAGATGAGCTTCGTTTAAAATACCGTTATCTCGATCTTAGAAATCCTAAGAATCACGATAACCTTGTAATGAGATCAAAAATCATTCGCCACCTTCGCAGTAAGATGGAGGAAAAGGATTTTCTTGAGATGCAAACTCCTATCCTCACCGCATCATCTCCCGAGGGCGCGCGTGACTTTTTGGTGCCCAGCCGTAAGCACCCCGGCAAGTTCTATGCGCTTCCGCAGGCACCTCAGCAGTTTAAACAGCTTTTAATGGTATCGGGCTTTGATAGATACTTCCAAATCGCACCCTGCTTCCGTGACGAAGACGCGCGTGCTGACCGTTCACCCGGTGAGTTTTATCAGCTCGACTTTGAGATGGCCTTCTCCACTCAGGAAGAGGTGCTTGAGGTTTGTGAGGACGTTATTTACGACACCTTCAAAACCTTCTCAAATAAAAAGGTAAGCCCCAAGCCCTTCAGACGCATCACTTATGCCGATGCTATGATGACCTACGGCTCGGATAAGCCTGACCTTCGCAACCCGCTTACCATTTGCGACCTTACCGCATTTTTTGCCGAGGTAAAATTCCCCGCATTTAAGGGTAGACCCGTTCGCGGTATTGTTGCCGACTGTCGCGGAAAATCCAATAAATTCTTTGAGGACTCTCTCAAATTTGCAACAAGCTCGGCAGTAGGCCTTGGCGGTCTTGGTTATATCACCATAAAGGACGGCGCGCTTATCGGTCCTATCGCTAAGTTCTTAAACGATGCTAAAAAGGCCGAGATTGTGGAAATTACAGGCGTTAAGGAAGGCGAAACACTCTTCTTTATTTGCGACGATAAGAAAAATGACACCGAGAAAAAGGCAGGACATATCAGAACATGGCTTGCACAAAAGGAGCAGCTTGACTTAATCGACGAGGACGCTTTCGAGTTTTGCTTTATCGTAGACTTCCCGATGTACGAGGAAGACGAGGAAACAGGCGAAATCATCTTTACCCACAACCCGTTCTCAATGCCGCAAGGCGGAATGGACGCGCTTCTCTCGGACGATCCCACACAAATTTTAGCATATCAGTACGACCTTGTTTGTAACGGCATTGAGCTCGCTTCGGGCGCAGTCCGTAACCACGATATAGATATAATGAAGAAAGCGTTTGAAATTGCAGGCTATTCGGAAGAAGAGCTCAAAAAGCGCTTTAACGCTTTGTATACCGCATTCCAGTTCGGCGCACCGCCGCACGCAGGTATGGCACCGGGTGTTGACCGTATGGTAATGCTGCTTACCGACGAGCAAAAGATTCTTGACGTAATCGCGTTCCCCTTAAACGGCAACGCGCAGGATCTCTTGCTTGGCGCTCCCAGCGAGGTAACAAATCAGCAGCTTGAAGAGGTTCACCTGCTCGGAAACGGCAACGCCTTGGCCGCTCGTGCTGTTGCTGCTGCCCCTGCCGCCGCAAAGAAGCTTAGCGGCAAGCAGTCGGCTCTCACAAGCGCTCAGCAATTAAATCAGCTTATGCTTACCGAGGATGAGGAAGCGGCATTTGAAAAAATTCTCAAAAATATGAACCAAAGCGAAGCAATTTTAGAGGATATTGATACCGAAAACGTTGAAGAAATGGTTCACGTTATGCCAATGACTAACATTTTGCGTGAGGATGCAAGACGGCAAACCTTCCCAAGAGAAAGACTGCTTGAAGGCGCACCCGAGCGTAATGACGATAGCTGGCTGGTACCAAGACTTGTTAAGTGAGGTGTAAGGTAATGGAATATTATGCAGTGCAAATATCAAAGAGTGGCACCATCGCTGTAGACGATACCATTCTTGTTAAAGATTTCCCCACCACAGCGGGATCTCGCATATTAGAAGGCTTTAAGCCTCTTTTCACCGCCGAGGCTGTTTCGCGCTTGCAGCAGCAGGGCTACACCGTTGCAGGTAAAACCCATACAGGCGAGTTTGGTCTTGACCTGTGCGGTGAATTTTCGCACTATGCCGAAAAGCAAACAAAGCTTTTAGGAGCGGCCGCCGAGCTTGTAAAAAGCGGTGAGGTTAAGGCGGCTCTTGGCGTTGATATGAACGGCTCTACCCGTCGTAGCGCCGCGCTTTCGGGCGTATGCTTCTTAAAGCCCACCTACGGAACGGTTTCGCGTTACGGCGTCGTTTCCTGCGCCGCTTCGGGCGAGCAGGTTGGCGTTTACGCTAAAACCGCGGCTGACACCGCCGATATTATGTCGGCCATCGCAGGCTACGATGAAAAGGATGGCACAAGCCTTAAAAACGAAAGCTATGACTATGACGCTGCCGCCTCAGTTTCGGGCAAACGCGTTTGCATAGTTAAAGAACTCTTAGAAAAAGCCGACGAGCAAACACGCGCAAAAATTTCGGCGTTTGCTGAAAGCCTTAAAGAGAGCGGCGTAAGCGTAGAGGAAATCTCGGCGGATTTCTTCGATAGCGCAAATACCGCTTGGCAAATTATAATGACCGCCGAAACCTGCAATAACGTTTCGCGTTATGACGGCGTAAAATTCGGCCATAGAGCAAAAGAGTATAAAAACATTGAAGAATTATACACAAATTCTCGTACCGAGGGCTTTAACTTCCTCACAAAAGCCGTTATTCTCTACGGCTCGGACGTTTTGTCCAAGGGCCGCTATGAGAAGTGCTTTGGCAAATCGTTAAAGGTTCGCCGCGTAATTTCGGAGAAATTTGCCTCCCTTATGGAAAAGTACGATGCTGTTTTAATTCCTGCCTGCAGTAAAACCGAGTATGAGGCGTACGCTATTGAGGACGCATTTGAAAAGGTATTTGCTGAAAGCGTGTTCACCGCAGTGCCTAACCTTATAGGAACTCCCGCGCTTGTAAGCGGCGGTGTTCAGCTTTTAGGAAAAGCATTTGATGAAAGCACTCTTTTAAGTCTTGCGAGCGCTGCTGAAAGGAAGAGTGAATAATATGAAATACGAACTTGTTATCGGTCTTGAAACTCATATTGAGCTTAGCACCGAATCTAAAATCTTTTGCACCTGCGGCGGTCACTCATCGCCCAAGGAGCCTAACGACTGCGTTTGCCCCGCTTGCAGCGGTATGCCGGGTATGCTTCCCGTTATGAACAAGCGCGTTATTGAGCTTGCGGCAACTGCAGGTCTTATGCTTAACTGCGAAATAAGCAGATACACCACCTTCGATAAGAAAAACTATTATTATCCCGACCTTCCCTGTGCATATCAAATCACTCAGCTTAACCACCCGATATGCAAAAACGGCTGCGTGACGGTTAAAACCTCGGAAGGTAGCCGTGATATCCGCATTAAGCAAATTCACATGGAAGAGGACGCAGGTAAGCTTGTTCACGAAGGCGAGCGTTCGCAGGTTGACTTTAACCGTACCAGCGTTCCCCTTATCGAGATTGTAACCCAGCCTGACTTCCGCTCGGCTGAAGAGGTTTTGGTTTATTTAAATAAGCTTAAATCTATGTTCCGTTTCGGCGGCATTTCGGAGTGTGAGGTTGGCGCAATGCGTTGCGACGTTAAC
>CAZDLQ010000052.1:0-6466 GCA_964506315.1 uncultured Oscillospiraceae bacterium | reverse complement strand
GAAGTAATAAGCTCTGTTTTTGAGGAGGAAGTAAAATGACAGTCTGGACTGCTGCGGCCGCCGCGATATCCTTCGCGGTATCGGCGATAATAGGCCATTGGCTCATACCGTATCTCAGACGGCTGCATTTCGGGCAGACTATCCTCGAGATAGGCCCCAACTGGCATAAAAACAAGCAGGGCACCCCCACAATGGGTGGCATTATGTTTATAATAGGCACTGCGGCGGCGGTGGCTTTAAGCCTTGCCGCTATTGCAATTTCGGGAACGGCCAAGCTGATACCCGAAGGCATTGTGAAAATATGCGCAGGCTTTGTAATGGCACTTTTGTACGGCGCACTCGGCTTTGTGGACGACTATATCAAGGTTGTCAAAAAACGCAACTTAGGTTTAACCGCAAAGCAAAAAATGCTTTGCCAAATCGTTATTGCCGCGCTCTATCTTTTGGCACTTTATTTCGGTACCAATATGAGCACTACAATCGACATTCCGTTCATTTGCAGTATTGATTTAGGTCTTTTCTACTATCCGTTTGCAATTTTTGTAATAGTCGGCTTTGTAAACGCAGTAAATTTAACCGACGGAATAGACGGCCTTGCTTCCAGCGTAACCTTTGTTTTCGCGCTCGGAATGATGGTTATTTCAACGCTTCTCGGCTCGTTTACTATGAACATCCTCGCCGCCGCACTCGCAGGCGGTTGCCTCGGATTTTTACTTTACAACTTCCATCCCGCCAAGGTGTTTATGGGCGACACAGGCTCAATGTTTTTGGGCGGCCTTGCGGTAGCGCTTGCCTTCGGTTTAGAGCAACCGCTACTCTTAGTGCTTTGCGGTATAATTTACCTTGTTGAAACCTTCTCGGTAATGCTTCAGGTAACTTACTTTAAGCTTACCCACGGAAAAAGAATATTTAAAATGAGCCCCATTCATCACCACTATGAAATGTCGGGCTGGAGCGAGGTAAAAATTGTTTTGGTTTTCTCGCTCGTTACACTCTTTGGCTGCGCGCTCGCAGTGCTTTCGATACTGATTAAATAGAAAAAATAAAAGGAGAGGCTTGTCTTGGCATTTAAAAATGTAGGCAAAAAAAGGCCACGCGGAAAAATTGATTTGACCTTTTTAATATTAGTGTTTGTAATACTCACCATAGGCTTGATAATGCTGTTTTCGGCAAGCCACGTAGAAGCGCTCTACCGCGAGGGCGACAGCTTTTATTACATTAAAAAACAGCTTGTTTTTGCGGTGGTCGGTATTATCGCAATGCTCGGTATTGCTTTTATTCCCAACTACCACGTTCTTCATAAATTTGCGTTTCCTCTTTTGATAGTAACCGAAATTCTTCTCGTTGTGGTTTATTTTTGTCCGCCCGTAAACGGAGTTACAAGATGGATTCCGCTTCCCGTCGTCGGCTCAATACAGCCTTCCGAGATAGCAAAATTTGCAGTTATAGCAATCTTTGCGCATATAATTTCGCTAAACCATAAAAAAATGGACACCTTCAAAGGCGGCGTAGTTCCGTTTTTGCCCATTATTCTCACCGTTGTGCCGCTCGTACTCTTTGAGCGTCACCTTTCGGGCGGAATTCTAATCGCGCTCATTTGCGCCGTTATGATGTTAGTCGGCGGCACAAAACTGCGTTGGTTCGGCCTCGCAGGCGGTCTTGCAGGCGTGGCGGCAGTTGCGGCGTACTTTGCAGGACTTTTAGACAGCGTTTGGAGTAGAATTGAGGTATTTATCGACCCGTTTGTTGACCCTCAAGGTGATGGCTTCCAAAACATTCAAGCGCTTTACGCGATTTGCTCGGGCGGTCTTATGGGACTCGGACTTGGCAACTCAAGACAAAAGCATCTATATATCCCCGAACCGCAAAATGACTTTATCTTTGCAATAGTTTGCGAGGAGCTCGGCTTTGTCGGCGCGGCTATTATTATCATTTTGTTTGCACTGCTTGTTTGGAGAGGCTTTGTTATCGCCTCAAAGGCAAAGGATAAATTCGGCACAATGCTGGTTATCGGCATCATCGCACAGGTCGGCCTTCAGGTAATCCTCAATATCGCGGTTGTAACAAAAACCGTTCCCAACACAGGTATTCCTCTCCCGTTCTTCAGCTACGGCGGCTCGGCGCTTTTGATGCTGCTTGCCGAAATGGGCTTGGTGCTGAATATTTCACGTTATTCAACTATGGAAAAAGATTAGTTTAAAGGAGAAAAAGATGAGAATTCTTTTTGCGGCCGGCGGTACAGGCGGACATATAAACCCTGCCATTGCAATAGCAGGTACAATAAAATCGCACCACCCCGAAACCGAAATCTTGTTTGCAGGCACCCCTTGGGGAATGGAAGCAAAATTCGTTCCGCAGGCGGGCTATGAGTTTGTTCCCATCAAGGTGCGCGGCATTGAGCGCGGCCTGTCTTTTCGCGCTCTTAAGGGTAACCTTAAAACCGCAAAATATCTTTTAACTGCAAACCGCCGCGCTAAAAAAATCATAAACGACTTTAAACCCGACATAGTGATCGGCACAGGCGGCTACGCAAGCGGACCTGTTGTGCGCGCGGCGGCTAAAATGGGCATAAAAACCCTCATTCACGAGCAAAACGCCTTCCCCGGCGTTACAACAAAACTGCTTTCTAAATACGTTGACGTCATTTTGGTTGCCTTTAAAGAGGCAATGCCGAGAATAAAAACAAAAGCTAAAATGCTCGAAGTCGGCAACCCCGTAAGACAGGAATTTTTGTACGCCAAAAAGGACGAGTGTAGGCAAAAGCTCGGTCTTGATAAAGATAAGGTGGTAATTCTTTCCTGTGGCGGTAGCCTTGGCGCAAAGGCAATAAACCTTGCAATAGTTGACGTCTTAAAATGGCACAGCGGCAAGGGCAAAATTCAGCACCTTCACGCCACAGGCCACTACGGTAGCCTTTGGATGCCCGATAAACTTAAAGAACTCGGTATAGAATTTGAAGGCGAAGGCGACATTCGTGTTAAAGAATACATTAACAATATGCCCGAATGTCTTGCGGCGTGTGACCTTATTATCACCCGCTCGGGCGCTATCACTTTAAGTGAAATAGAGGCGCAGGGCAAGGCGGCAATTTTCATTCCGTCACCCAACGTTAGTGAAAACCACCAGTACCATAATGCAATGGTGCTTGCCAATGCCGATGCAGGCATTGTTATTGAAGAAAAAGACCTAACGGGTAAGCTTCTTTGTGACACCATAGAAAAGCTTATACAGGATAAGGATAGACTAAAACAAATGGGCGCAAATGCCGCCGCGATAGCCAAGACCGATGCTAATAACCTCATTTATAACGAGGTTATGGCACTTTATAAGGCAAAAGGCTAAAAAACACATAAAAAAACCGCCGTTTTCACACAAAAAAACCATAAAGCATAATATGTGATATGAAATTATTTGCTTTAAGGGTGTGAAAATATGTGCTTTAAGGTAATAGGAGGCAAAAGGCTTTCGGGTGAGCTTAGCGTTCAAGGTGCAAAAAACAGTATTTTGCCGATACTTGCGGCCTGCGTGCTGTGTAGAGGAGAGGTTTTGCTACATAACTGTCCGCAGCTTTCGGACGTACAGTCAGCTATTAAAATTTTAAGACATCTCGGGCTTTCGGTTGAAAATTCAGGCGACGATATTGCCGTAAACTGCAATGGCATTACAAGCTGTGAGGTGCCAAGCGCTCTTATGCGCGAAATGCGCTCGTCGGTGGTGTTTTTGGGCGCAATTTTGGCGGCAAGCGGCTGTGCCAAGGTTTCAATGCCGGGCGGCTGTGAGCTTGGCCCAAGACCTATTGATATGCACCTGTCGGCACTAAAACGGCTTGGCGCCGAAATAACCGATGACGGCGGAGTGCTTTACTGCTCGGCAAGTGGCGGCCTTGTCGGAAATGAAATTTCGCTGTATTTCCCAAGCGTCGGCGCGACTGAAAACTCCATTTTGGCCTCGGTTACCGCTAAAGGTACAACCACTATAATAAACGCGGCAAGAGAGCCTGAAATTGAGGATTTGGCAAACTTCCTAAACGCCTGCGGCGCTAAAATTTACGGCGCAGGCAGTAGCAAAATAACGGTTGAGGGCGTATCGCATCTAAATTCCTGCGAATACACCATTATGCCCGATAGAATCGCGTCGGTTACCTATCTTGCCGCCGCCGCAATGACAGGCGGTGACGTAACCTTAAAAAACGCTCAAAGAGAGCATATAACCTCGGTGCTGTCGCTGTTTGAACAAACAGGCTGCACCTTAACTCAAGACGAGAATACAATACGGCTTGCTTCAAACGGAAAATTGCAGCCGATGCATATAGTAAAAACCTTGCCGTACCCAGGATTTCCAACCGATGCGCAGGCACCTATGATGGCGCTGTCCTGTTTGTGTCGCGGCACTACAATGTTTGTCGAAACCATCTTCGAAAATAGGTTTAGGCATATCGACGAGCTAAAAAGAATGGGCGCCGATATAAAAAGCGACGGTAGAGTAGCGGTTGTAACGGGTAGGGAACACCTTAACGCAGCAAGCGTAAAATGTACCGATCTGCGAGGCGGCGCGGCAATGGTTTTGGCGGCACTCGCCGCACACGGAGAAAGTGAAATTGGCGCTATAGAGCATATAGATAGAGGTTATCAGCATATTGAAAAGGACCTCTCGAAACTCGGCGCGGATATAGTGAGAATAAAAAAATAAGGATAGGAAAAGGAAATGGCAAAAAAGAGATTTGAAAAAAATCAAACCGATATGCGCAGTATAAAAAATGCCGACATCGGACGCCGCGGTAAGAAAAAACGCCGTCGTTCGTCTTATGCCAAAATCACGCTTGTGTTGACGGTTTTGGCGGTTGCCGCTGTCGGTGTTGTGCTGAGCTTAACGGTGTTCTTTAAAATAAAAAACGTGGACGTAAGCGGAAATACCGAATTTTACACTCCAAAGCAAATTATTTCGGCGGGTAAGATAGAGTTTGACAGCAATCTTATAAGGCTTAGCTCGTCGGCGGTCTCCGACCGCATTGAGACCGAGCTTCCGTATATCGAAGAGGCAAAGGTGATTAAAAAACTGCCCACCAGCGTAGAGCTCAATATCACCCTCGCCACCTCGGCAGGATATGTTAAAAACGGCTCGTCCTACTATACCGTGAGCACTCGCGGTAAGGTGCTTGAAATCGGCAAAAAGCTGCCCGAAAAGCTGCCTGAAATAGTGGGAGTTGAAACTGAAAAAATAAAGGTTGCCGACGTTTTGCCCGACGAAAACGGTAGCTTTTCGTCGATTCAACACATTTACGAAAAGCTCGGCTCGGCCCTCTCTCGCGACATAACCGAAATCGACGTAACCGATAACCTAAACCTCTCGTTTACCTATCGCGATAGGGTAGAGGTTCGCCTCGGCAGTGAAAGTGAGCTTGCCGAAAAGCTTAAATTCGTTGCAATTTTAATAGCCGACGGCGAAAAAATTGACGACGACGATATGGGTATAATCTACGCTTCAAATCCCAAAAGAGTCAGCTTTTTAAGAAAGGGCAGCTATAGCGAATATATAGCGGCCCAGGAAAAGTTAGAGCAGGAGCAAAACGACGCACAAAACGGTGACGCCCAAAACGGAGAGGAAAATTTGGGTGACGAGTCACCCGAAGGGACAAGCAGTGTGAGCGGCCAATAATTTTTTGGCAAATACAGGTAGATAATTTTTATAAAAAAGCCAAAAAAGATATTGAAAAAATAAACGCTGTATGATAATATATATAATATATAGGTATATCTTGACTAAATTTTTGGGGAGGGGCCATCATGGACCTTGTATTAGATAACGAATTCGAGAAAAAAGCCAGAATAGTTGTTGCCGGTGTAGGCGGCGGCGGTGGAAACGCTGTCAACCGTATGATCGAGTCGGGTATGAGCAGCGTTGAGTTTATAATGATTAACACTGACCAGCAGGCACTTTATAAAGCAAGTGATAACATTGCAACCAAAATCTCTATCGGGGACAAGCTTACTCACGGTAGAGGTGCAGGCGGTGTGCCCGAAAAGGGTCAACGCGCAGCTGAGGAAAGCCGCGACGAAATCGCCGCTGCTATTGAGGGCGCACAAATGCTGTTCGTAACCGCAGGTATGGGCGGCGGAACAGGTACAGGTCCCGTTGTTGCTTCTATTGCAAAAGAAATGGGAATTTTGACCATCGGTGTTGTAACCAAGCCTTTTGATTTTGAGGGTAAGGTTAGAAAAGAACAGGCCGAGCTTGGTATTACCGCTCTTCGTGAGCAGGTTGACTCACTTCTTGTAATCCCCAACGAGCGCTTAAAGTTCGTTTCGGACGAAACCATCACACTACTTAATGCATTTATCCTGGCTGACGACGTGCTTCGTCAGGCAGTTCGCAGTATTTCCGATCTTATTAACGTTCCCGGTGTAATTAACCTCGACTTTGCTGACGTTGTCAGCATTATGAAGGGCGCAGGCACCTCGCACATGGG
>CAZDLQ010000051.1:1026-6475 GCA_964506315.1 uncultured Oscillospiraceae bacterium | reverse complement strand
GGTATGTTTGTCAATAAAAAACTCTATTATTTTACTAAAAATTTACCCTTTTTTCTTCGGCTTTCATTGTTTAATCGTATAGTGAATGAATATTCATAAAATAGTGAATAAAAATTCATTTATTCATCAATATAAAAAGCCAAGCCGTAAAATCGGTTTGACTTTTTTAATTTAATCCATTTTTGAAATTGCCGTTTTATAGCCGCCGTTTCCGTAGGTTAGGCACTTATTGACGCGGCTTATGGTTGCGGTGCTGACACCGGTTTGCTCGAAAATTTCCTGATAGCTTTTTTTAGCGTTTAAAAGGCGCGCGACCTCTAATCTTTGGCCCATATCAATAATTTCCTTTATGGTACAAAGGTCTTCAAGCAGGTTATAACATTCCTCGCGACTTTCAACGCGCATTATTGAATCCATAAGTCTATCGGTTAAATCATTATGCCAGTTTGCCATAACTACCCTCCGCTTTTGCTGATATTAGCATTTTACCACTTTACTGCGCTAAAGTCAAGAAGTTTTGGGTAATTTTTAAGGCTTTAATTTTCGGGTTAAAACAGCGAGCTTACAAAAATCTCAATACCGATTATTATTAAGATAGCGCCGCCGAATATTTGCGCCGAGTTTGAAAGCTTGGTGCCGAATTTCTTTCCGATAAACACGCCGCCCGTGCAAATCGCAAAGGTAACGGCGGCAATAATGGCCGCGCAAACAACGGCTTCAAGCGCTCCGTACTCGGAAATGGTAAAACCTACCGAGAGCGCGTCAATTGAGGTTGCGACGCCTTGGACAAGAAGTGCGGAAAAGGTAACTCCCGCCTTTTCTACCTCGCCTTTATTTTTTATGCCCTCGATAAGCATCTTGCCGCCGATAAATGAAAGCAGCACAAGTGCGATAAAGGGAATGTATTTTTCAAATTCCTCAAGAAACTGCTTGGCAGTTTGAACACAAAACCAACCAATCATTGGCATTGCCGCTTGAAAAACGGCAAAAACGGCCGCAACGGTAAGCGCCTTGCGCAGTTTCATTTTAGGCTCATTAAGGCCGTTGGCAAGCGAAACCGAAAAGGCGTCCATCGCAAGACCTACTCCAAGCAGTATGCTATTAACAAAAAATATCGGATTCATTTTTTATCCACTCTTTTCTCATATAATTTAAAAATTCTTTTTGCCGTTGTAGATGCTCATTTTGCCGGCGTTTGCATCCACCTCGGGAATTTGCACGTTTTTCTCAAACTCTTCGGGCGTAAACTCCTCAAAGCAAATGCTGATGGCCTCGGGCGGACATCCCCATTCCTCTAAGAAAACCTCGTTAATGCGCTCGGCAACGCGGTTCTTAATTTTCTCGTCCTTTGAATATGCTTTTATTTTTACAAATGGCATAGTAGCATCTCCTTATACGTTTTTAATGTCGGTACCGATAAAGCCGACGGTCTTAAAATCCTCGGGATTTGTTCTTATGATGTAGTCAATGTAGGAATCTACAAGCTGTGCAGTGAGAAGATAGCCCATCGGGTTCATGTGACCGTTCAGGTAATATTTTTCCTTAAACTGCTTATCATACTCGGGGCCGTATTTATATAAATTTATTACGTAGGAATTATCAAAATGCTCCGCGAGAGCATACAGCGCGTCTACTATAGCCTCGGTCTTCTCTTTATCTCTACCCGTTTCGTTGGGAAGGGTCACGAAAAAGAACTTGGCGTCGGGACTGATTTGCTTATATCTTGCTACAAGCTCGGCGTAGTAGCTAATATAGGGCCTATCGCCGTCAAATTCGGTCTTTTGGATATCCTCTTTTGTTCCGACGGGCATTTTGCCGCCGAAAACGTCATTTACGCCAAGTGCGATAACGTAAGCTTGACAGGCTTTTTCCTTATTTCAAAGGTCCCTTTGGTCGCCGAAATATTCAAGGTAGCCTTTGGCCGACATTCCGCCTTTTGAAAAATTATATGCGGTAAGTCCGTTTTTTCTTGCAATAAACTGTCCCCAATAATATTCGTACATATCGTGATAGGTGTGGTTGCCCTCGGCGTCTACCGCCTCAAACTCGCCCGAAGAAAGACTGTCGCCCACAAAAGCAATAGTCCTAAAAATTGCGGTGTTGCTGTATCCGCCAACTAAGTTTTCCAAGGGCTTTTCTTGTAACATCGGCTCATCTCCCTAACCGTTTTGTTTTATTATAATTGTTTTATATGCTAAATGCAAGGTTACAGCTCACAAAATTTATCGGCAAGCGCTCTTGCCGCCTCTTTTAACTTAACAACGCCCTCGAAAGCGTTATCCTTATTATATCCCCCATCGCGCATTAAGGCCTCTACCTCTAAGGTGAAGTAGCCTTTATAATCAATTTCCTTAAGTGCCGATACAACGGCATCAAAATCAATGCTGTTTGAAAAGGGTATTTGGTGAAGGTCGCGCAGTAGGTCGTTGTCGTGAATATGCAGTGCTTTCAAGCGATGGCCGAGTTCTTTTATCATAAAGGCCGCGCCGTCGCCCGAGCCGCGCATTTCGGCGTGACCGATATCTAAGCAGGCGACGAAAAACTCGTCGTTTACGGTGTCGATATGTTTCTTAAAATCCTCGGCGGTACTGCAGGCGGCAGGTGCCGACGCGGTTTTAAGAGCGTTCCAGTTCCACATATTTTCGGTGGCAATTTTAACGCCGCAGCCTTTTGCAAAGGGCAAAAGCTCTAAATACATTTCGGCGTTTTGCTCGGCGGTTTTGTTGTTGTCGGGGTGGATAACGCAAATTTCGCCGCCTGCCTCGGCAGTACACTCGATAGCGCGTTTAAGAAAGCCGCGCACAGCGGGTACACTAACGGGAAAGGGCGCGTGCGACTGATTGCAAACAATGCCGTTGTCCAGTCCGATTTTTTTAAGCTCTCTTGCAAATTTAAGGTAATTTGGACCGTTGAGCTCGTTTGGATTGTCCAAAGGCTGTCTTGTTTTGCTATCGAGCCTGCACATTTCAAACATAGAAAAATCCCATGCATCAAAGCCGGCGCGGCCTATAAGCTCAACCGCCTTTGGCATACCGACGTGTTTTGCAGTAGAGTTAATTTCCGTTGAAATTTTCACACTCGTACCTCCATTTTTTCACAAAGTAGTAACTGACTTTTAATTATATCATAAATTATACTGTAATTCTACTTGTTTTTACTCAAAATTAACAATTTATTCAGTTGCAATGGAGTTTTGCTTATGTTATACTTATTGTAGATTAGTAGAAAAGATTGAGGTAAGTTAATGGCACACATTTTTGCGTCCATCAAAGAATCGCTGACATCGGTTTTGCCGATAGCGTTAATAGTTTTAATTCTTTCGGTCACCTGCGTTACTCTTGATGCAGGTGTGCTTGTGCTATTTTTATTCGGAACGATTTTGTTAATTTTAGGAATAAGCTTTTTCACCGTCGGCTCGGGCATTTCGATGGAGCCGCTCGGTGACGGTATAGGTAAAACACTTAATAAAAAGGGCAAGCTGTTTCTTCCGCTTGTCATTTGCTTTGTGCTTGGTTTTCTTATCACTGTTTCCGAGCCTGACCTACAGGTGCTTGCCGAACAGGTGCCGACTATCCCCAACTCGCTTCTTATAAACTGCGTGGGCGTGGGCGTTGGTGCTTTTCTTGCCATTACATTTATTAGAAATAAAAAGGAACTTCCTTTAAGACGGCTGCTTGTTATTTTCTACGCGCTTATAATAATACTTGCCTTTTTTTCGCCCAAGGAAGAATGCAGGGGAACAAAGCTTTGGTCTTGTTGCTCTTTGCAGTATCGGGCCGATTTTGTCGGTGTTGCTGCTCAGTATTTTCTACAAGCCGCATCCCGCCACCTCGGTTTATGAGATAACCGACGTGGAAACCACAACCGAGGCTTTCCGTCAGTTTGCACTTGCCATTCCCCATTACGCAAAAGAAATCGCAATTGCCTTTGTGCCGATAGTTCTGCTTTTCGTAATATTCCAGCTTATAACAAGAAGATACCACATACATAATATTTTGAAAATGTCCTTCGGTTTTATATACACCTACATCGGCCTTGTGCTTTTCCTAACAGGTGCAAACGTTGGCTTTATGCCCGCCGGCAGACTGATAGGCGCGGAAATTGCGAGCAGCGAGTTTAAGTTTTTACTTATTCCGATCGGTATGCTTATGGGCTACTTTGTCGTTGCGGCCGAGCCCGCCGTTCATTCACTTAAAAGACAGGTTAACGAAGTTACCAACGGCGCAATTTCTCAAAAATCGGTTGCCGTTGCGTTGTCTATCGGTGTTTCAATATCGGTTGGTATTGCGATGCTTAGGGTGCTTACGGGCATACCCATACTGCCGTTTTTGATAGTCGGTTACGCAATTTCGCTGGTTATCAGCTACTTTGTACCGAGTATATACACGGGTATCGCTTTTGACTCGGGCGGAGTTGCAAGCGGTCCTATGACCTCGACCTTTATGCTTCCCTTTGCGATGGGCGCTTGCGAAGCAATCGGCGGCAATATAATGACAGATGCCTTCGGTATTGTTGCCCTAATTGCTATGGCTCCGCTTATTACCATACAAATTTTGGGACTGTACGAGAGAAGAAGACACGCAAGAAAGATTAAGCGACTTCACACCGAAATCAGTATGGTTCGTGACGATATTATATTCTTTGACAGGGAGGGCGACGCAAATGAGTAAAAAAATAATGGCTCTCTTGTCGATAGTAGAATCGGGCAAAGGAAAAAAGCTTATCAAAGAGCTTGCCGACATGAAAATTCGGCTTAATTTTCAAATTGTCGGCTTTGGCACAGCGCCCACCGAAATGCTTGATATTTTCGGACTTGGTACAAACGACAAGGACGTGGTTGTCAGTATCGGTGCCGAAAGAAATATACGAGATTTGATGACGCGGTTTGGAGAGGTGTTCCAAAGTCACTCCAAATACGGCGGAATTATGGTGGTTCTTGACGTTTCAGCGACAAGCCGCGTACTTAATGAAATACTGAATTTCAGCGGCAACCAAAATACTGAAAAGGAAGCTTCAAATATGCAAAACGAACATCACAACAATTTAATCGTTATTTCGGTTAACGAAGGTTATAGCGAGGATGTAATGCAGGTTGCAAGAAAGGCCGGCGCAACGGGCGGTACGGTTATAAAGGGACGCCTTGCGGACGTCGAACAGTTTGCCGAGTTTGAAAACGTAAACGCTGACGAGGAGCGCGAAATTCTCCTTATTTTAGCGCCGCATGCGGCAAGCCAAAGGATAATGGGAGACGTAAATGCCGAGTTCGGTTTAACCTCCGAGGCAAACGGAATCATCTTCGCTCTCCCTGCCGAAAAAGCTTTTAAAATTTAATTACGCTTAAACACAAAGGCTCCCTTGTGTAAAGGGAGCTGTCACCAAAGGTGACTGAGGGATTGTTAATTCTCTATTTATGTTAATCCTACGGATGCTACGCATCCTACAATCCCTC
>CAZDLQ010000051.1:0-1016 GCA_964506315.1 uncultured Oscillospiraceae bacterium | reverse complement strand
ATAGTCATAATCACGCGAAGAGCCTATATACACTCTTCGGTATCCCTTGTGTAAAGGGAGGCTTCCAACAATCCCTCCGTCATTTTCTTACGAAAATGCCACCTCCCTTTACACAAGGGAGGCTTTTTATCGCTTCGCTCTCTTTATTACCTGTAGAACCGCCACACCCTAAATCGCCAAAAAATCCCCTCGGCAATGCCGAGGGGTGTGTTTTATTCTTTTAGCTCATAAAAGAAATCGGGGTCGTCCGATTTTTGCAGGTTGGGATTATGCTCCAAAACCGTTTCAAGCAAGGCGTATAAGTCGCAGTCGGAAAAATTTTCAATACCCTCGGTCGAGCGCGATATGAGAATTACTTTTTTCTTATTACCATAGTCGATTCTCAACATTCCCGACTTTGCATACCCCAAATAAGAAATTGTTGTTCCGTACACGGCTTTTACGCCGTTTAGCGAATGCGTCTTTTTTCCTTTTTCTATAAAGACGACACCGTCCTCTACCCAATAAGTGCCCTCACAAATAAACCACTTACAGCGTTTCATAAGCGTAAAGTAAAAATGTACAATAACACAAACGGCCAAGTTTGAAATTAAATGAAACCAAAAGCCCTCATACGGCAATGACGCTGCTATAACAATAATTGAAAGAATAATAGAAAGCACAAGAAAAACTCTTAAAAACCATCTTTGATATGTAAACTGAGTTTTGTCCATTTTCTTTTCCGCCAATCTTTAATTTGTAGTTTATTTAATTATAACATAATATATTTCAAAAATAAAGAACAAAATCCCCCGCGGCATAGCCGCGGGGGTATTTATTTTATAGGAAAATGTATTTTAGGATAAACAGTACTGCCAAGACGTACATAAGCGGTTTTATGCGTTTTGCCTTACCTGTGCAAAGGTTGAGCACCACGTAGGAAATGATGCCGAGGCTGATGCCCTCGGAGATGCTATAAAACAGCGGCATTGCAATGATTGCGATATACGCAGGAATGGCTTCGGTTAAATTATCGT
>CAZDLQ010000050.1:0-6589 GCA_964506315.1 uncultured Oscillospiraceae bacterium | reverse complement strand
TTTGTCTAAACTTTGGGGTTCACTTCATTTGCGGAGAGCTTTTTTATATTAACGCTTTGTTATATTTTGCCCTCTTTGAAAAGGCGCATCATTTCGTTGGTGAGGCTTAAATCGTCGGGCTGAAGCTGTATGTCCTCACGGGCAGTCCACTGTGCGAGCTTTAATTCGCCCTCGTCCATTTTGATTGTGCTGTCGCCGTCGACCTCACAAAAATAGCCGTACAAAATATCGCCCGCAACGCCCCAAGGCTGTGACTTATAGTAGCGGATATTTTTAACCTTAAGCCCTACCTCTTCCATTACCTCGCGCTCGACAGTTTGCTCGGCGGTTTCGCCGATTTCGGTAAAGCCTGCGATGAGCGCATTATGGCGAAAGCCTGTTTTGTATCTTGTTAAAATTATCTCATCGCCGTGTGTTACGCCCACTATAACGGCAGGCATTATGCGCGGATAAGCGGTGTAAGAGCAGGCGGGGCAAACCTGCGCCCTCTCCTTACTTGATGCCAGCATTTTGCCGCCGCAACGGCCGCAGTATGTAGTGTCACGATACCAGTCGGCAAGGTGCTTTGCGGTAAAAAGCGCGTAAACCAAATGAGCAGGCTGGGGCTTCTCTTCCCTTACCGCGCGCACGTTTTGAAACTCATAGCCGCTTGGAGCCTGTGAATCTAGATTTAAGAAAAACTGCTGCTCGTCAACCGAGAAAAGATAGGTAAGCTCACCTACGCCGTCAAGCTCCTGTGCCTTGGGAAAAACGAGCCTGTGCGTATCCTCTTCTATTTTAACGGCAACCTCGCCGTTTTTAAAAATAAGCACGCTATCGTCGGGCGCAGGCTTTGCGCGCAAAACATACGCGTTATTTAGCTTATGGGGAAAAATGTCCTGAATCATTTTTGTTTTCCTTCCTATGATTTTGTATAAATATTTTTGTTATTTTCTCATCAGCCGCAAGAGTGCTTGCAAGCGCCGTAAAAGAAAACGGGAACGCCAAAACAAGCGGCAGGCTATGCGGAAAAAGTGCCAGCACGACAAGGGCGCAAATGCAAAGGGTTAAAAGATACATTGCGCTTTCTTTAAGACCGACAAACACAAGCACAAACGAGTTTACAAGCCGTGCCCAAAAGCCCTGCTCTATTTTTGTGTAAAGCGGAAAAAAGTAGCACACCATCATTAAAAGCGTTATTATGGCGGCTATCGACAGCGTGCAGGCATAATAAAAAAATGCATTTTGTTTTGCTAAATTATAATAAAATGCGCCTGCAAATGCAATAATAGTAAAAAGCAGTAAAAAGAAAAATCCGTAAAGCGTGCTTTTTAAAAACTGCGACCGAAAGGCTTTCAAAAACGAGCGAACGGGAGCGCTGCCCTCATTTTTTACGTACCGTCCCAAGACTTCGATTAGTGCCTTATACGACGCGCCGAGTGTAAAAACGGGCGCGGCAGTTAAAACAAACATTAGGTTGAGCACTACAAGGTCGGAAAAATTGTGGTATACAATCCCGAAAAATCTCAAAACGCCCTTACTTTTTAGCTGCGGCGCGGTTTTGTTAAAATTAAAAAGCCTCACTTTTTACCCTTCTTTTTTAACTTATTTATTTTAGCACACCGGTATTTAAAAATCAATCACAACGATTCACACACGCTGCGAAATACTGTGCAAAATACGTCTTTAGATTTTGGTAAAAAAGCGGCATTTATTCCAAAAATGTTGATTTTTTATCGGCTGTTTGTTATAGTAATATCGCAATTGGAATCGTTTTTTTGATTTTTTATAAAAATTTTATTGGAGGAAATTTTTGTGAAAATCTTAAGAAAACTCATTTCACTTGCACTTATGTCAGTATTATCACTTTTTTGTCTTGCTTCGTGCGCGCCGAAGGACAGCGAAAAGGTTACCAAAATCCGTTACCTTAACTTTAAGCCCGAAATTGCCGACGTTTACGCCGAAATAGCCAAAAAATACGAAGAGGAAACGGGCGTAAAGCTTATTGTTGAAACGGCGGCAAGCGGAACGTATGAGCAAACGCTTATGTCAAAGCTTCCGACCGACGAGGCACCCACAATTTTTCAAATTAACGGACCGCGCGCCCTTTTAAGCTGGAAGGACTACTGCGCCGATCTTACAAATTTTGAGATTTACAAGCACCTTACCGACACGGATCTTGCGATAAAATCGGACGGCAAGGTTTACGGTATTCCTTACGTTGTTGAGGGGTACGGTATCATTTACAACGGCGCTGTTATGGACAAGTATTTTGCGTTGAAGGACAAGAAAACCGACTACACCAAAATAGAGGATATAAACAGCTTTGCCGCGCTTAAGGCGGTTGTTGAGGATATGCAGGACAAGAAAAGCGAGCTTGGTATTGACGGCGTTTTCGCAAGCACGTCACTAAAACCGGGCGAGGACTGGAGATGGCAAACCCATCTTGCAAACCTGCCCATTTACAGCGAATTTGACAAAAACGATATTGATTTAACCTCTGATGACACCAAAAAAATCAGCTTTGAATTCGCAAGCAATTTCAAGGATATTTTTGATCTTTATATAAACAATTCCGTCGTAGCGCCTGCAAAGCTCGGCACCAAAACGGTTGCCGATTCTATGTCCGAATTTGCGCTTGGTAAGTGCGCCATGGTGCAAAACGGCAACTGGGCGTACAGTCAAATAAGCGGCGTTAAGGGTAACACAGTCAAGGCCGAGGATATAGGCTATTTGCCAATTTATATGGGACTTGACGACGAAAAAGAGCAGGGCCTTTGCATCGGTACTGAGAATTTCCTTTGCATAAATGCCGAGGCGTCCGAGGCCGAGCAAAAGGCGGCCGCCGACTTTATTTACTGGCTTTATTCAAGCAAAACGGGCAAGGATTTTGTTACAAATCGGCTTGGCTTTATTTCCCCTTTCGACACCTTTGAGGACGACGAAAAGCCTACCGACCCTTTGGCCAAGGAAGTTATAAAATGGATGGAAAAGGACAATATAGACACAATTCCTTGGAACTTTACGCTGTTCCCATCGGCAGCATTTAAGGAAGACTTCGGTGCGGCTCTTTTACAGTATGCACAAGGCACAAAAAGCTTTAGTGACGTTAAAAGTCAGGTCATAAATGACTGGGCGAAGGAGAGCGCCGCTTTAGAGTGATGCCGTATGAATAAAGATTTAAAAAAATATTTTCCCGTCTTTGTACTGCCCACCCTGCTTGCCTTTTTAATTGCTTTTGCCGCACCGTTTGTTATGGGGTTTGGGCTTTCGTTTACAAAATTTACCACCATAACCCGCGCCAAATTTGTCGGGCTTGATAACTTTGTAAAAATCTTCACCGAAAACAGCGAATTTTTAAGAGCGCTCGTGTTTTCAACCTTTTTTACCGTTGTGTCGATTATAACGGTAAACGTCGCGGCCTTTGCGCTTGCGCTACTGCTCACCCGCTCGCTTAAAGGAACAAACTTTTTCCGTTCGGTGTTTTTTCTTCCCAATCTAATCGGCGGCATTGTGTTAGGTTATATTTGGCAGCTGCTCATTAACGGCGTGCTGGATCGGCTTATCGGCTCGGATATTACAATGTCCTCGACCTACGGCTTTTGGGGACTTGTTATTCTTAACAATTGGCAGCTTATAGGTTATATGATGGTGATTTATATTGCAGGCATAGGAAGTGTGCCGACAAGCCTTTTGGAAGCCGCTTCCATTGACGGCGCGTCGCACAGTAAAACCCTTTTCAAGATAACCGTTCCGATGGTTATGCCGTCAATTACAATTTGCACCTTTCTAACCCTTACAAACTCGTTTAAAATGTTCGACCAAAACCTCGCCCTTACGGGCGGCGCGCCTGCAGGAGAGACCGAGATGCTCGCGCTTGATATTTACAAAACCTTCTACGGCCGAGTCGGCTCACAGGGAGTGGGACAGGCCAAGGCAGTAATTTTCTTTATTATTGTCGCGATTATCGCCTTAGTTCAGCTGAAATTAACGGGCAGTCGGGAGGTTGAAGGTTGAAAAACAGTAAAAAAACAAATATAATAATTACGGTTGTCCTTTCGTTTTTAGCAATTCTTTTTACGATACCGATGCTACTCGTTTTAATAAATTCCTTTAAATCAAAGTTTTATATATCCGCACAGCCGTTTGAGCTTCCGACGCGCGAAACCTTTGTCGGCTTTGAAAATTATCTAAACGGACTTAGGGCCTCGGGGTTTTTCGGTGCTTTTTTGCGGTCGCTTTTTATTACGGTTGTATCGGTGGCTTTGATTGTTTTATGCACCTCTATGACGGCGTGGTATATAGTCAGGGTGAAAAACGCGCTTACCAAAGGGTTATATTACGCCTTTGTTTTTAGTATGATCGTGCCCTTTCAAATGGTTATGTTTACAATGACCTATATCGTTACGGCGCTTAATCTTGACAGCGTTTTGGGTATAGTTTTCGTCTATCTTGGCTTTGGCTCGGGACTTTCAGTTTTTATGCTGTCGGGTTTTATAAAAAGCGTTCCGATGGAGATAGAAGAGGCCGCCACCATCGACGGCTGCAACCCCATTCAGTGCTTTTTTAGGGTGGTTTTCCCTATTTTAAAGCCGACTGTGATAACAGTTGCCATTTTAAACGCTATGTGGATTTGGAACGACTATCTACTGCCCTATCTTGTGCTCGGCACCGACCAAAAGACCATTCCCGTCGCCATACAAATTGCTATGCAGGGCGCTTACGGTGACACCGACATCGGCGGACTTATGGCAATGCTGACGCTTGCTATTATTCCTATCATAATTTTCTATCTAACCTGTCAAAAGCACATTATAAAGGGTGTTATTTCGGGCGCGGTTAAAGGATAAGTTAAAAATACAATTTCTATAAAGTGAGGCAAAATTTTATGAGAACAAGCGGTGTGCTTATGCACATATCCTCTCTACCGGGAGAGTTTGGAATAGGTACGTTTGGAAAGAGTGCATACAGCTTTGTGGACAAGCTTTGTGAAAACGGGCAAACCTACTGGCAAATACTGCCCCTTTGTCCGACCTCGTTTGGTGACTCTCCCTACCAAAGCTTTTGCACCTTTGCAGGTAATCCTTATTTTATTGACCTTGAAAACCTTGCCGAGCGCGGCTTTTTAGAGGACGAGGACTACAAAAATATTGTTTGGGCGGATGATGACAAAAGAGTGGACTTTGGCAAAATCCACTTTTACAGGCACGAGGTTTTTGCAAAGATGCAAAGCCGCTTTTTTGCAAATCTCCCCGAAAATTTTGAGGATTTTTGCAATAAAAACGCCTTTTGGCTTGCGGATTTTTCGCTTTTTATGGCGATAAAGGATTTTCACGGCGGCAAGTCGTTTTTAGAATGGGAGCCTGCTATTCGCAAGAGGGAGCCCGAGGCCGTAGCCTTTTACGGCGAGATGTGCCGAGAGCGCGTAAACTACTACAAAATGCTGCAGTATCTATTCTTTGAGCAGTGGGGTGCACTGAAGGCTTACGCCAACGGAAAAGGCATTAAAATAATCGGCGACCTTCCCATTTACGTTGCGCTTGACAGCGCGGACGTTTGGGCAAACCCCGAGCAGTTTGAGCTAAATGAAGATATGACGCCTATCGAGGTAGCAGGCTGTCCGCCCGATGCCTTCTCCGAGGACGGTCAGTTTTGGGGTAATCCGCTTTACAGGTGGGATTATATGAAAGAGCAGGGGTACTCTTGGTGGATTTTAAGAATCCGCAAAAGCCTTGAAATGTACGATACCATTCGCATTGACCATTTTAGAGGCTTTGACTCTTACTGGGCGGTGCCCGCAGAGCATCCAAGCGCCAAGGACGGTGCTTGGAAAAACGGGCCCGGAATGGACCTGTTTAACGCTATTAAAAATGCGCTTGGCACGCTTCCCATCATTGCCGAGGATTTAGGCTTTTTAACCGAGAGCGTACACGAGCTTTTGAAGGATAGCGGTTTTCCCGGTATGAAGGTTTTGCAGTTTGCGTTTAGTCCCAATGACGAGAGCAGTTACCTGCCGCACAATCACGTTAAAAACTGTGTGGTATACACGGGCTCGCACGACAACGATACCCTACTCGGCTGGTGCGAGAGCGCGAGCGAGGATGAGCTTTCTTTTGCAAAGAGTTATCTTGGCTGTAGTGACGAGGAGCTTGGTTGGGCAATGATTCGCTCGGCGCTATCCTCGGTTGCCGACACGGCTATAATTACAATGCAGGACATTATCGGGCTCGGTAGCGAGGCGCGTATGAACGCGCCGTCCACCGTCGGCACAAATTGGCAGTGGCGCGCCTTAGAGAGCGAAATGGACTGTGAGGGTTTTGATAAGCTTTCGTATTTAACGAGGCTTTATTCAAGAGAAAGAAAAGACGCATAAAAGATTAAACGGGACGATTTAAAATCGTCCCGTTTTAAATTTTCGGTTGTTGTGTATTGTAAGGGCGAACAGTGTTCGCCCGAAGGCTCCCTTGTGTAAAGGGAGCTGGCAAAACCGCAGGTTTTGACTGAGGGGTTGTTTTTTTATTTTCTATTACAATCCCTCCGTCTTTGCCTGCGGCAAATCCACCTCCCTTTACAAGGGAGGCATTGAAAAACGGGACGATTTTAAATCGTC
>CAZDLQ010000049.1:0-6602 GCA_964506315.1 uncultured Oscillospiraceae bacterium | reverse complement strand
CGCAGTTTTGCACCGTAAGATATAAGGTGTTTAGTGAGCCGGCGCCAATAGATAACCCTAATGGCGAAATAATAACAATGCAGGTAACTGACGATATGCTGCAATCGGATATAGAGGTGCTTAGCTCGTCACTTAAACCTACCGATATTGATATTTCCGAAGCCGATATAATCGTTGCAGTTGGTAGAGGCGCGTCGTCCGATGCAATGCGCCAAAACGCAAAAGAGCTTGCCGACCTGCTCGGCGGAGTTGTTGCCTGCACAAGACCGCTTGTTGAGGCTAATATCTTTGATGCTAAGCACCAAATCGGCCTCTCGGGAAGAACTGTAAAGCCTAAGCTTATAGTTTGCCTTGGCATCTCGGGCGCCGTTCAGTTTGCCGCAGGTATGAAATCGTCCGACTGTATTATCGCAATCAATACCGACCCCAATGCACCGATATTTGACGTGGCTCACTACTGCGTGGTTGGTGACGTTAATGAGATCGTACCAAAATGGATCGAAAATATAAAGGGGGCGCAGTAATGTATAATAGGGTAACACAAGGGGACGTTGCCGAGCTTAAAAAAATCGTTGGCAACACCGAGGTATTATTCGGCGAGGAAATTAGCCCCGATTACGCTCACGATGAGCTCGGCGGCATTGAAAAAATGCCCGAGGTACTCGTGAAAGTTACAACAACCGAGCAGGTTTCAAAGATAATGAAGCTTGCCTTTGAAAGAAACATTCCCGTTACCGTGCGCGGTAGCGGTACTGGCCTTGTCGGCGCGGCTGTGGCGGTTGAAGGCGGCATACTGCTTGAAACCACCAAAATGAATAAAATTCTTGCGCTCGATAAGGATAACTCAACTATTACCGTTCAGCCGGGTGTACTCTTAATGGAGCTTGCCGCCTTTGCTGAGGAAAACGATTTTCTATACCCACCCGATCCGGGCGAAAAATCCGCTACAATTGGCGGTAATATTTCCACCAATGCAGGCGGTATGAGAGCGGTTAAATACGGCGTAACAAGAGATTACGTGCGCGCTCTTACCGTTGTAATGCCCGATGGTGAAATTTTAACCTTGGGCGGTGCGGTCGCAAAAAATAGCTCGGGCTATAGCCTAAAAGACCTTGTAATCGGCTCGGAGGGAACGCTTTGCATTATTTGTGAGGCCATGCTAAAGCTTATGCCGCTTCCCAAGGTTTCGGTAAGCCTGCTCGTGCCGTTTAAGGATATGAAAAGTGCTATTGAGTCGGTGCCTAAAATCATTCGCTCTAAAGTCATTCCCACTGCGGTTGAATATATGTCGCGCGATACAATCGTTTTCGCCGAGGACTATCTCGGAAAGAAATTCCCCGACACCAAAAACGACGCTTACATATTATTGACCTTTGACGGTAACACCTATGAGCAGGTTGAAAGCGATATGCAAACCGTTGCCGACCTTTGTGTTGAGCTTGGCGCTATTGACGTGTATATCGTTGATACCGAGGAGCGTAAAAAGGCGGTTTGGTCGGCTCGCGGCGCGTTTTTGGAGGCTATAAAGGCATCAACTCCCGAAATGGACGAGTGCGACGTTGTCGTTCCCGTAAACAAAATTGACGAGTTTATAAAGTTTACACATGAGCTTGCAAAACAGCACGGTGTTAGAATTCCAAGCTTTGGCCACGCAGGCGACGGCAATTTGCATATTTATATTTGCCGTGATAATCTTTCACAAGCCGATTGGCAAAAGACGCTGCAGGTTTGCTTTGACAGTATGTACGCTATGGCCGAAAAAATGGGCGGTCTTGTGTCGGGCGAGCACGGTATAGGCTACGCTAAAAAGGAGTTTATGAAAAAGCAGTATGGCGACACTCCGGTGCGTCTTATGCAGGGCATCAAAAAGACCTTCGACCCCAAAAACATCCTAAACCCCGGCAAAATTTGCTTCTAAACATTTGGACTTGTTAATAAATAATGCGCAAACTTAATGAGGTGATATTATGGATAAAAAAACAGGGATTTTAAATTTGATATTTGCAATAATCGTATTCCTATGCACCGGTGTGAACCTATTGGGTCACTTTATAGTAATTCCTGAGTGGATTACTGCATTATCATTTGTGTTTACGCTAATTGCCATAGTTCTTATGATCATAGTTTTAATTCGCGTAATTCAATATAGAAAAAACAAATGATACAGTAAATATAGATTGAGAGAAAATATGGATGATTTAAAGAATCAAATTTTAAATTTGGCAAGAAAAATTGAAGAAGGAAATCTTGCTGACGAGCTTGGTAGCCTTGTAATGCAAGCAATGGAAGAAGGCTACTCGGAGGAAGACTCAATAGCTGAAGCTACCGAGCAGTACAGGGAAATTATCGGGCTTTTATCACCCGAATATAAGTGCGTCAAATTAGATGCAAGTGACTTGCTAACCATCACAATCGACGGAATAGAGTACGATTTGGATGATAAAACCACCCCAAAATTGCGAAAAGCGACTGAACATAGAATGTCGATTGAAGCAATTCTTGCCGATTTTGATAACGGATATGAGGAAATTATTTCCCAAATTGAAGCGCGACTTAATAATAAGTAATTTACCACCAACAAAAATTGTAGGGTACGACCTACGTGTCGTACCGAAAAAACAAAACAAAAGCACCCGATTCCACAAACGGAATAGGGTGCTAATTTTCTTTTCTACCTATAAAATAATCGGCCGATACCTTGTAAAAGTCACAAAGCTTTATGAGGTCGTCAATCTTAAGCTCGGCTCGACCAATTTCAATATGATTATAGCCTTGCTGTGATTTGTTAATTACTTTTGCAACCTGCGCCTGCGTCAAGTCGCGGTCCTCTCTAAGCGCTCTCATTCTTTCGCGGTAATCCAATTTTTTCACCTCACTTTAAACCAATCTTAGCATACTCATAAATTGAGTATTGACAAATACTCAAACATTGAGTATAATTATTTTGTTCGAAAAAAGTCGAACTATAAAAGGGAGGTTTTTTTATGAAAAAAATGATAGCATTAGTATTGTGTTTAGTAGTGTGTTGCGGGTTATGCGCTTGTGAAAATGCTGGTTATTCTACACTAGAGAATGATAGCGTTGATTCTTCATCGTCTTCAAACTATTATTCTTCACAAATAGAAAATGCAGTATCAAGTAAAGACAATTCTTCAAAAAAGGAACAGCACATCCACAGTTATTCTTCTGCAACCTGTACATCTCCAAAAAAATGTTCTTGTGGTGCAACACAAGGTAGCGCTTTAGGACACAATTTTTCAAAAGCAACATGCACATCTTTAGCTAAATGCTCTCGTTGTGGTGTAACAAATGGAAATTTAGCAAAACACAATTTTTCTACTGGAAAATGTACGGTTTGTGGTGCAAGTGACCCCAATGCATTACCAAGTGATACCAAACAAGATATTATAACTAATTTAGACCAAGCAATTAATGATCTTGAGGGGTCATGGGAATCATACAGCACATCACAAGAGGGCGGATTTTTAAGCGAGCAATATTATTCTATGGCTGTTACTTTAGCAAAAAGAGCAGCGGCAGTAATTGGAATCGCTCATACCTATTCATTATCATATCCTAATGCAACATTGTCTGATGGACGCTATGTTAAGGATGCTTTTAATACATTAAAACAAATTACGGACTTACTTGCAACGAATCCCTCGGATGAAGCATATACAAAGGTTGTCGATTTTGTAAAGCAAATTCGTTCGCAAATATAAATTATTTTGTTTTGGAAATTTTAGGATATGAAAAAAATTATTGCTGTATTTCTTGCTTTATTGTGTACTATTTTTGCTGTATCTTGCTTTGATAATGCGGGGTACCAACAAAGCACAACAAATCAACAAGACAATTATACTTCCAGCGAGCAACAAAAAACGATCGAAGAAATAATTTTAACAAAAGATAACATTGACGAGTATTTAAAAATAGACTACTCCGTTGACAATATTTCTGTTAAAAAAAGCACTGCTTTTAATCCACCAGTGGATAAGGGTGAAGGCGAAATTAATATTAAAACTAAAGCATTAAAACGCGGAGATTTTGAAAATGTATCAATTAGATTATCTTTTGAAAGCGAACGTGGATGGGACCCGGAATTTATATCCCTAACTATTCCATTTGATGGCGAAGTCGAAGAAACAAAGGAATTACTATCTTATAGTACATTATTATTTGATAATCCTAGATATGAAATGACTATCATTTCAGTATCGGGAAAATTTGTGAAATAATGTATTAATCAATATTCAAAAGATAAAAGTAAAATAAAAACCACCCGTACGGGTGGTTTTTATTTTGCATTTTGTCTTGTTTATTCATTTTCTTTGTGCTACAATAACCTCGAAAGTAGGTGACAGTATGCAGCACTTAGATAAAGACCTCTTAGTTAAAAACATAGACGCCGTCGCACAGTACGATTTTTCAAATAATAAAGTCTTCGGCTCGGCTTACTATGTGTATCAGGAAGGTAACCTTGCGCTTGAAAAATGCTTTGGTAATATATGGTTTGGCTGAAGTGTTGTGGAGTGCAATGAACGAGGGTGGCATTGATATTGAGCAGTTAAAAGCCAATATCAACAACCTGTATCTTGAGGACAGCAACGGCAATTTAGTGGGCAACGAGGTTACAAGGCAGATTATTGAAAGTTTAGGCTATGACGGAATTATCGACAATACCGTCTCTACTAAATTCAATATGAATCTTGAAGAAGGCACTACGCACTATATTGTTTTCAAGCCTAATCAGATTAAGAGTATTACTAATCAAAATCCTACTGATAATCCTGATATTAGATACTCATTAAGCGAAAACAAACTTGACAACGAAGGAGGTTTGGTATATAATGGCAAGCGAGGTGAAGGATATGTCGCAACCGATGAATTTAGAAACCTACAAGCAGAATGTCAAGGAATGTCTGATGAAGACATACAACTGTACCATTCAGGAAGCAAACAAATTGATGACGGATTACGAGAACGATTTTCAAGAAGCGTTAAATCAGTTTTCTTGGAGTCCAAAGACAATGGCATTGGCTATGACAAAGGGTTATTAAATCTACCTGCTAAAAACAATATTTTTAATATACACGAAGGCGTGAACGGCTCATTGTTCCACGATGTTTTTGAAATGGCAAGAAACCATTTAAAATACGGCGAGTTAGTTGACCTTCACGAAATCAAAACCACAGAAGACGGAATAGGATATAATGATTGTTACAATTATTTATCTGATGACGGATTAAGTGGTTTTTCTATTACTCCTGATGGTGACCTTATAAGTGTATTCAACGCAAGCGGCAAAAAGGGATTTTTACGAGCAATAGCACCAATAGTAAAAGAAAAAGCAAAGACTTTGGACTGCTACGCTTCTGAAAATCAAAACCTAATGGAAATTTACTCCGCAATATTCGGATTTAAGTCCGCTTCGGTTATGGATTACAATATAGAGTATGACCACGATAATATAGCCGAAAATCACGGAATGCCACAAATTGCGTTTATGGTAAATGCAGAAAGCGATGTTGAAACAAGGCAATTTACAAAAGATGAATATGATGAAGCTGTTGAATATCGCAACAGCTTTGTAAATCAAGCAGCCGAAAATGAGGCTGCTTCTTTTATGCCCAAAGACATTGCGCCTGTAAAAAACAGCCTATCTTTTAAAGGCGAACAGCCTTCCTCTATCGGCACACCGTTGAGCGACCTTTACTATGAGTCAGATATCGAGTAGAATTAAGTCTATTTTTGGTAATACTGACAGTTTTGTCGAAAACAATCCCACAATCATAAGAAGAAAAGGCGCAGAAAGATTTTACCGAACACCTTTCCAAAAGGTTGGGGATGCAGGTTACGTTCTTATGAGTGCCGTTGATGATGTCACAACGGAATTTATTGTTAGAGCCAAGTACAATGAGTTTATTAAAAAAGGTATGAGCGAACAGCAAGCGATTACCGAAGCGGACAAGTGGACTTCTCGCCTTATGGGTGACAGGTCGCTTGGTCAAATGCCACAAATATATAACTCAAAAACGCTCGGTCTAATCACTCAATTCCAATTAGAAGTTAGAAACCAATTAGACAGCCAATTTTACGATACGATTCAAGAGGCAAAGGCATCTAACGAGGACATTCAAAACAGACTTGAAAGAAGCACAAAAACGGCAGCAAGAGTTACAAAAACATTTTTTGAGCTTAGCTGTGTTCTTTGTATCACGGCCTATCTCGGCGTCGCACTGCTTCCCATTCCCGCACTCAGCCTCGTTTGCTGTGCGCTGTGCGGCCTCTCGGTTGGTATTATGTGGCCGGGAACCTTCGGTAGCGCCGCAGCCCTGCTTAAAGGCGGCTCAACTGCAATGTTCGCACTGCTTGCACTAAGCGGTGATTTGGGCTGCTCTTTGGGCCCCTCGGTAGTCGGCTTTGTGTCGGGCGTTTTAAACGACAATCTGAAAATGGGCATTTTAGCCGCAGTAATCTTTCCCGCGCTGCTACTGCTTTGCATCTCACTTTGTCAAAAAAATAAAACAAACAAAAAGCCTTGAGATGAAGTGAACCCCAAAGTTTAGACAAAATTAAATATTAAATTGTAAGCGAATGAG
>CAZDLQ010000048.1:0-6652 GCA_964506315.1 uncultured Oscillospiraceae bacterium | reverse complement strand
AGGACGTAGCGAAGCGGCGGCGAGGAAGTGAATAACAGTCCAGTGGACTGTTAGAGCCGAGCCGTGACCGAGTCGCAATGAGAACGGTCCCTACATTGTTTTATTGTGCGTTTGATAGAATTTGTAGGGACCGGCGTCCTCGACGGTCCGTTTTTTCAATCCCTCCGTCTTTTGCTGCGCAAAATCCACCTCCCTTTACAAGGGAGGCTTTTTTCGGGCGATTGATTATCGCCCCTACATTGTTTAAATAAGAGTTCGATAAACAAAAAACTCGGGCGATGCCCGAGTTTTGAAATTTATATTTCTTTTTTTACGCTAACGCAGGAGAGGAAAAAGGCGAGGATAATGCCCGTTTGGATCCACGCTACCGTTACGTCGACAAGTCCGTGCAGCAGCACCGCGCCGACGAGCGCCAAAATAAGCGGCGAGTATTTTTTGCCTTTGAACGAAACGAGGTTTTTGACCACAAACCAAACAAGCGGAATAGCGCCCACAACGCCGAACGAGAGCAGCAAATCAATAATCAGGTTATGGCAATGGAAATTGTACTGACTGCCGTATTCTTTATAAATTTGCAAATAGCCCATCATTCCTCTACCAAAGAGGGGAACCTCTAAAAAGCCGTTTAAGCCTGCGTTCCAAATGCCTGCGCGAATGGAAATGTTCTCGGCGGCGTTTGTTATACGCGGCATAATAAAGGTAAGGTACGGCAGGCACACTACCCCGACAATACCCAAAACCGTTACCGCGATAAACAGCTTGTATTTTTTGGTGAGCAGTAAAAGCAGCCACACGCCGAGCGCAATTGAGAAGAAGGCCGACTGGCAGTCCGCCATTAAAAGTCCGACTAAATTGGCGCAAACAGTGACGGCGAGAAAAATTCTACTGCCCTCTCCCGTAATAAATCGGTAAACGCACATCAGCACCACAAAGGTTATGACCGCGCCGTAATAGTTGGGGTTAAAGAACACCGACGGTGCGCGTTCATAAAGGGTGTACCTTTGAACAACCGCCACAAGTGCGGTGCAAATGCTCATTAGCGACATAGCGTCGGAAATTTTTAAGAAAAGCTCACCTGTCATGTGCCGTTTGGCATAGACGGCGAAAATTAAAATCAGCGTCGCGCCGAAAAAGCAGGCTACGCCAAGATAGTTTTTGTGTAGAATTGGTGACAGCAGGTTTACTGCGAAAAAAGCCAAAATAAGCTTTCCGTCGACGCTCTTTAGAGCGTCTTTTCTTACAATGCTTAAAACAAGAGCGCGCACCGCAACAAAGCCTGCAATAAGTGCCGACAAAACAAAGGGCAAAAACTGCGAAACTATTGCCGCGAATATGAGTGTTTCATCTACGTTTTGGCATTTTATATGCTTTAAATAAAATTCTTTTAGCTGTGACACGCCGTACCCCCTCTAAAAGTTATTTATCTCTTTTGCCTTTTCAATATCCTTTGTAATTTGCTCACGAAGCTCAAAAAGTGAGTTAAATTTTGTTTCCTCACGCAAAAAGAGCTTGAAAATCACCTCAACGCTTTTGCCGTAAAGGTCAAGCGAAGTGTTAAGAATATAGGTTTCGGCGGCAAGGTGGGTTCCCTCTTTTTTTACTGTCGGGCAAACTCCGACGTTGGTAACCGAGGGCATTTTTTTGCCGTCCACTATAGACTGAGTGGCATAAACGCCGCGTTTTAATACAAAGTTATCCTTTAGGCTTTGGTTGATGGTGGGGTAAAGCTTTTTAGAGCCGATATGCTCTCCCGACACAACCTCTCCCTTTATAGAAAAGGGTTTGCCGAGCATTTTTTCGGCGGTCGGAAGGTCGCCGTTTTTAAGCGCCGTTCTAATGGCGCTTGAGCTTACCTTTTCGCCGTCAAGGACAACTGCGGGAACAACAAACACCTCAAAGCCGTACTGTTTTGAAAATTCATTTAAGAGCGCGGTATCGCCTGCGGCCGCCCTGCCGAAGCGGAAATCCTCTCCACATACTACTGCCGACACGCTAAAATTTTCTACCAAGGTTTTTATAAACTGCTCAGCCGAAAGTGAGGCAAAGTCCTTAAAATCGGGCACAAGCGCAAAGTTTACGCCCATTTCCTCAATAAGAGAAAGGCGTTTTTCAATATCGTAAATCTCACCGTCGCGCGTTTTTTTAGACTGTCCCGCGCTCTCGGTAAAGGTGAAAACAGCGGGGCAAAGACTGCGCTCACGCGCCACTGACACCGCTTTCTCAATAACGGCGCGGTGTCCCAAATGCACTCCGTCAAAAAAGCCGAGCGCCATAACGCAGGCTTTTTTACTTTTATCCTGCAAGGTAAATTTTTTCATTTTACCCATTCCTTAAAAATTATTGTAAAACATTTTAACCGATTTAAATTCTCCCTCGGGGGTGAAAACCTTACCGATGCCGATGAATTTGCCGTCGTTTGTGTAAACTCTATAGCAAAGGCTTTCGGTAACCGAATAGTTTTGATCCCAAAACACGCCGCTCACCCTTTTTGCAAGTATCGGCACACCGTTTAAGTACGGTTTTTCGTTTTCCTGCGACAAGAAAATCGGCGGAAAGGAGTCAAACACGCTATCTACGTTTTTAATAAGAGCGTCCACCCTACCCTCGTCTACCGCCGCCTGAACCTCTTCTAAGGTAAGGCAGTCGGAAAGCTTGTAGCCGAGCGCCGAGGTGCGCACAAGCGAGGTCATAGCAGCGCCGCAACCGAGCTTTATGCCGATATCGGCGCAAATGGTTCTCACATAAGTGCCCTTTGAGCAGGACACGCTGAACTTATACTCGTCCGCGTTTTCGGTTTTGCCCTCAAAGGTTATATCGTAAACAGTTATTTTTCTTGTTTGTCTTTCAATGGTGAGTCCGTCGCGTGCAAGGTCGTAAAGGCGCACGCCGTTTACTTTTATTGCCGAAAACATAGGCGGCAGCTGATTTTGCTCACCTACAAAGCTTAAAACCGTTTTTTCTATTTTTTCTATATCGGTTTCGGGGCTTTTTTCACTTACCACCTCGCCCCAAATATCTTGAGTGTTGGTTTCAAGGCCGAGCTTTACGGTGGCGGTATAGCTTTTATCGGTGCAGGGCGCTAAATCTATCGCCTTGGTGGCGCGTCCTATAAAAATCGGCAGGACGCCCGTTACGTTAGGGTCAAGCGTTCCGCCGTGGCCTATCTTTTTTGTCTTTAACATTCCGCGAAGCTTGGCAACAACGTCAAAAGAGGTAAAGCCTGCAGGCTTGTTTATTAAAAGCACTCCGTCTTTCATATAAATTCCCCTATTATCTCCACGATTTTTTCTTCGGCTTCCTTCATACTGCCCCAAACGGTACAGCCTGCGGCGCCTGCGTGACCGCCGCCGCCAAGGCGCGCGCAAATTGCGCTTGCGTCGGGGCGTTTGCCTGTTCTAAGTGAAATTTTAAATTCGCCGGGTGAGCGTTCCTTTATAACCACGCCCACCTCGACGCCTTGAATTTGTCTTGTAAGGGCAGGAAGGGCGTCCAAGTCGCTCTCCTCGGCGCCCGTTTTAACTAAGAGCGAGTACGGAACGGTGGTAAGGGCGCACTTGCCGCCATAGTAAAAGCGAAGCTTTTTAAGGCTTACGCGCTCAATTTCAAGCTGTGCTCTACTCTTACACTCAAACATATCTTGATTTATTTTGTAAATATCAATTTTGCGCTCAATTGCCTCGGCGGCAATTTTGTGCGCCTTTTCGGTTGTGTTTGAGTATTTAAAGCAGCCGCAGTCGGTACTTATACCCGTATAAATGCACATAAGCGATTTGTCGGAAATTTTGCCGTCAATCTCTATTATGAGGTCATACACAAGCTCACAAGCGGCGGCTACCGTGCTGTCAAGCACGGTAAGGCGCGCGTAATTTGTGTTGGATTTATGGTGGTCAATGCAAAGATCAACCTTGCCCTCGTAATGCTCCATACCTCTACCGAAAAGCGACTGCGATGCTATATCAACAGCCACGATGCAGTCGGGCGCAAAGTCTACCTGCTCATATCCCTCATGCAAAAAAGCGTACTTTTTGGGAATGGCTTTTTCGTTTTCAACCCGTACATTTTTGCCGTGCTCTTTAAGGCAAAAATAGAGCGCAAAAGCACACCCGAGGGTGTCGCCGTCGGGGTTTTGGTGGGTTAAAATTACAATATTATCTCTTTCGAGCAGGAATTGTGCCGCCTCTTTTATCCTTTTTTGCATTCTTTACTCCGTTCTACTCGTTGTCATCTTTTTTTGAAAGACCGTGAATTATGCTATTGATATGAGCGCTTCGCTCAATGGAATTGTCCGCAATAAAAATTACCTCAGGTGTGTTTCTAAGCTTAACTCTTTGCGACAGCTCGCGTCTTACGTAACCTGCCGCACTCTTTAGACCCTGCACCGATTTTTCGGTGCTTTCACTGCCTTCGAGCGAGCTTACGAACACCTTGACCTGCGAGAGATCTCTCGCAAGCTCAAGGTGAACGATAGATAAAAGCTGAGAAACGCGCGGATCTTTAATGTGTCTTAAAATTTCCACTAAGGCGTATTTTATATCCTCGGCGGATTGGTCAGTTTTATAGCTTCTTCCCATTTTAAGCTCCTTTTAAATTAGTCCTTATATTCCTCTGTGATGAAGGCCTCGAATACGTCGCCTTCCTTAATGTCGTTAAATTTTTCAAGCGAAATACCGCACTCGTAGTTTGAGGCAACCTCTTTAACGTCATCCTTAAAGCGACGAAGTGAAGAGATCTCATCCTCAGCCATAACGATACCGTCACGAACTACGCGGATTTTGCTGTGTCTTGTTACCTTACCCGAGGTTACGTAACAGCCTGCGATTGTACCAACGCTCGAAAGCTTGTAAACCTGTCTAACCTCAATTCTACCCTGCTCAACGTCACGGTATTTGGGCGCAAGCATACCCTTCATAGCTGCCTCAATTTCCTCGATGCAGTCGTAAATGATGCGGTAGGTTCTCATATCTACGCCCTTTTCCTTTGCCATATCGTCGGCAAGGGGATCGGGACGAACGTTAAAGCCAACTACGATAGCGTTAGATGCGTCGGCAAGCATAATATCCGACTCATTTATCGCACCTACGCCGCCGTGAATAACTCTAACTCTAACCTCTTCATTAGAGATTTTCTCAAGACTTTGTTTTACTGCCTCAACCGAGCCCTGTACGTCGGCCTTAACGATGATGGAAAGCTCCTTCATCTCGCCCTCGGCAATATGGCTAAAGAGGTTATCAAGAGTAACCTTTTGGTATGCGGCAAATTTTTCGTCCTTTTGGGTTTGTTTACGCTCCTCGGCAAGCTCTCTTGCAAGGCGCTCGTCCTCAACTGCGTTGAAGATGTCACCTGCGCTGGGAACCTCAGCAAGACCTACGATCTCAACGGGAGTTGAGGGGCCTGCGGTCTTAACGCGTCTACCCTTATCGTCGGTCATAACACGAACACGGCCAACGGCAGTGCCTGCGATTACAACGTCGCCTGCGTTAAGTGTACCGTTTTGAACGAGAACGGTTGCAACGGGGCCTCTACCCTTATCAAGCTTAGCCTCGATTACGATACCCTTTGCAAGTCTATCGGGGTTAGCGGTAAGCTCTTTTACGTCAGCGGTGAGGATTACCATTTCAAGAAGCTCGTCAATACCTGTGTGCTCCTTTGCCGAAACGGGAACGCAAATAATATCGCCGCCCCATTCCTCACAAACGAGCTCGTGCTCGGTGAGCTCTTGCTTAACTCTCTCGGGATTTGCTTCGGGTTTATCCATTTTATTGATTGCAACGATAATGCTAACGCCTGCGGCTTTAGCGTGGTTAATAGCCTCAACGGTTTGAGGCATAATGCCGTCGTCGGCGGCAACTACAAGGATTGCAATATCGGTAAGCTGTGCGCCGCGGGCACGCATTGAGGTAAACGCCTCGTGGCCGGGGGTGTCGAGGAAGGTGATTTCTCTTCCGCCTGCAGTTACCTTATAAGCACCGATGTGCTGTGTGATACCGCCTGCCTCGGTTGAGGTTACGCTGGTGTTACGGATGGCGTCAAGAAGTGAGGTTTTACCGTGGTCAACGTGTCCCATTACAACAACAACGGGGCTACGCGGCTTTAAGTTCTCGTCAGCGTCAACAGTGTCGTCGATAAGTCTTTCCTCGATGGTTACAACAACCTCTTTTTCAACCTTTGCATCGAGCTCTAAAGCTACCATTGAAGCGGTATCAAAGTCGATTACCTGGTTGTTGGTTGCCATAACGCCGAGGAGCATAAGTCTTTTAATAACCTCAGCAGCGGTTACCTTAAGGCGCATAGCGAGCTCGGAAACCACGATTTCCTCGGGAATAAGCACCTTAAGCTGATGCTTCTTTTGGTTTTGGAGAGCAATACGGCGAAGCTTGTCGGCCTCGGTCTCTCTCTTTGCGGACATGGGCTTACCTCTTTGCTGTGATTTTTGGGTAAGCTTTTGCTTTCTTTGCATATTGTCCGAGTTGTACGAGCCGCCGATGCGCTCGTATTTTTCGTTGTATTTATCAAGCTCAACAAAGTCAGTTCTTGTGTTGACCTTTCTAACCTGCTTTTGAACCTCAACGGTTTCGGTTGAGCGGGTGCGGATAACGTTTTCAAACTTCTCCTTAGGCTTTTTAGGCTCGGCCTTTTTGGGCTCACGCTTTTT
>CAZDLQ010000047.1:0-6718 GCA_964506315.1 uncultured Oscillospiraceae bacterium | reverse complement strand
AACCCTTTGCGCCTCGCCGCCCGATAGGGTGGTCGCGCTTTGTCCGAGTGTGATATAGGAAAGTCCCACGTCGCACAAAACCTTGAGCTTTTCGTAAATTTTCGGGATAGACGAGAAAAACGCCGTCGCTTCCTCAATGGTCATATTCAAAACGTCGGAAATGCTCTTGTCCTTGTACTTAACCTCTAACGTTTCGCGGTTGTAACGCTTGCCGCCGCACACCTCACAAGGCACGTAAACGTCGGGCAAAAAGTGCATTTCTATCTTGTTTATGCCGTCGCCTGAGCAGGCCTCACAGCGTCCGCCCTTTACGTTAAAGGAAAAACGGCCTGCGCTGTAGCCGCGACGCTTGGCGTCGGGCGTTTGAGCAAACAGCGCGCGAATGTCATCAAAAACGCCGGTGTAGGTCGCGGGATTTGAACGCGGCGTGCGCCCGATGGGCGCCTGATTTATGGCAATTACCTTGTCAAGCGCGTCTATGCCCTCAATTTTCTTGTGCTTGCCTGCGATTGTGTGGGCACGGTTTAACTCGTTAGCAAGCTTCTTGTAGACAATTTCGTTTACAAGACTGCTCTTGCCCGAGCCCGAAACACCCGTCACGCAGGTTATAACGCCTATTGGAAATTCGGCAGTAACTTTTTTAAGGTTGTTTTCCTCGGCATCGTAAACGGTAAGCTTTTTGCCGATTCCGCGTCTACGCTCTTTCGGAACTTCAATTTTTTCTCTACCCGACAGGAAGTTTCCTGTAAGGGATTTTTCGCATTTTTTAAGTCCCTCAACATCGCCTGTATACACAACCTCACCGCCGTGCACACCTGCTTTGGGGCCGATGTCAACAACGTAGTCGGCACTTCTAATGGTATCCTCGTCGTGCTCGACCACAATTACGGTGTTGCCCAAATCGCGAAGCCGCTTTAGCGTTTCAATAAGCTTTACGTTGTCGCGCTGATGCAGGCCAATGCTTGGCTCGTCAAGGATATACAACACGCCGACAAGCGACGAGCCGATTTGCGTAGCAAGCCTGATTCTTTGGCTCTCACCGCCCGAAAGCGATACCGCCGAGCGTGAAAGTGTAAGGTAACCGAGACCGACGTTGTTTAGGAAATTAAGACGGTTTAAAATCTCCTTTACAATGCGGTCGGCAATAAGCATATCTCTCTCGGAGAGGGAACTCGAATTTATAAAATCTATTGCCTCGGAAATGGAAAAGTCGCAAAATTCCATAATGTTTATTCCGCCGACGGTCACCGAAAGTGCGATGGGCTTGAGTCTTTTTCCGTGACATTCGGGACAGGGCACCTCGGTCATTGTGCGCTGAATGTCGTTTCTAATCCAGTCGCTTGAGGTCTCTCTAAAACGGCGCGAAAGATTGTTTACAACGCCCTCAAAGGTGGTTTTGTAGGTGCCCGAGCCGTACTCGTTGCGGCGCGTCATAACAAACTCCTCTTGTGTTCCGTAGAGGAGAATGTCAACGAATTTAGGATCAAGGTCGCAAATGGGTGTGTCAAGCGAAAAGCCGAAATGCTTTGAAAGCGCCTCAAAATACATAAAAGCAATGGTGCTTTGCTCCCAAATACTCCAGCCGCTTGCGCGAATAGCGCCCTCGTTTATAGACTTCGTCCTGTCGGGGATAACAAGGTCGGGCGAAACCTCTAAAAAGTTGCCGAGACCGGTGCATTTTTCACACGCGCCCATAGGGTTGTTAAAGCTGAACATTCTCGGCGAAAGCTCTTCTATGCTAATGTCGTGCTCGGGACAGCTGTAATGCTGTGAAAAGAGCATTTCTTCATTGTCGGTAAGGGCAATTACAAGTCCGTTTGCCGCCTTTAGCGCCGTTTCCACCGAATCGGTAAGACGCGAGGCGATACCGTCCTTTACAACAAGACGGTCGACCACTATTTCTATATCGTGTTTTTTGTTTTTGTCAAGCTTGATTTCTTCGGTAAGCTCGTAAAAGCTGCCGTCAACGCGAACTCTCACAAATCCACTTTTTGCCGCGCCCTCAAGCTCTTTTTTATGCTCGCCCTTGCGCCTTCTAATAATGGGCGCAAGCAGCTGAATACGTGTGCCGCTTTCGAGTGAGAGAATTTTGTCAACAATTTCGTCCACCGACTGCTGCTTAATTTCTCTATTACAAATCGGACAGTGCGGCACGCCGATACGAGCGTACAAAAGACGCAGGTAGTCGTAAATCTCGGTAACCGTTCCAACCGTTGAACGCGGATTTTTTGAGGTGGTTTTTTGGTCTATTGAAATGGCGGGCGAAAGACCCTCAATGCTGTCAACCTCGGGCTTGTCCATTTGTCCCAAAAACATTCTCGCATAGGACGAAAGACTCTCGACGTAGCGACGCTGTCCGTCGGCGTAAATGGTGTCAAAAGCCAGACTGCTTTTACCCGAGCCCGACGGTCCTGTCATAACTATTAGCTTATCTCTCGGCATTTCAAGAGAAACATTCTTAAGGTTATGCTCACGCGCACCCTTAATTACAATTTTATCGGCGGCCATATATTTCTCCTTTTATAGCATCAAACTGAAAAAAGTGTCAATAATTTAAGTCAATATAAGTATTATACCAAATCAAATTTTTAATATCAATAGATTATTTTTGGTTGTAATTTAATTTTGTATGTGCTATAATAAATTAGTTATAATGGAGCAGTATGCAAAGAAGGGAGTAAACAATATGGACTTTGCTTTAAAGATAGTAGAATACATACCGTTTGTACTTATGGTTTTTATCTCGTTGCCTATACACGAGCTGTCGCACGCGTTTATTGCTTATAAGCTCGGTGACGATACCGCCTATTATCAAGGCAGACTGACCTTAAATCCGTTTGCGCATCTTGACCTGCTCGGCACAATTTCAATGGTGCTTTTCGGCTATGGCTGGGCAAAGCCCGTTCCCGTAAATCCTATGCGATTCAGAGGCAATATGCGTCGCGGTATGGCGCTGGTTGCACTTGCAGGACCTGTTTCAAACCTTTTGTTAGGCTTTGTATTTATAGTGCTTTTAAAGCTTTCAAATATGCTTGGCGGCGCGACGGGTAATGACTTTTTTTACTTCCTCGGCTGGATTTTCGGGGTAATGTTTAGCAGTAATATCGGCCTTGCATTTTTTAACCTGCTTCCTATTCCGCCGCTTGACGGCTCGCGAATTTTAAATTACTTTTTGCCCTACAAGGCGCAGGTATTTTTTGATAATTTAGAGCGCTACAGCTCGTATATTATCCTCGGCGTTTTCCTAATTGACAATTACACAGGCATTTGGTCTACTATTATAAGCACGGTGGCGTGGCCGTTTGTTTGGCTTTTTGATAAGGCAACCTTCTTCCTTGGCGACGCGTGGTATTTTTCACTCGAATATTTTCTTCAATAATTAACTGAAAGGGTGACAAATTTGGGTGCTCCCGAATTTAAGCTTGAAAAATTTGAAGGTCCTTTAGACCTTCTTCTCTCGCTGATAGCAAAGCACAAGCTTGATATATACGACATTCCCATCTCACAGCTTTTAGAGCAGTATCTTGAATATATTGCCGAAATGCAAAATCAGGATATGGACATTGCAAGTGAGTTTTTGGAGATGGCGGCAAGGCTTGTTTATATAAAGACGGCTATGCTGCTGCCTCAGCACGAGGAAGAGGCGCAGGAGCTTAAAATTGAGCTCGAAGGTCAGCTTCTTGAGTACGGTGTTTGTAAAATGGTTGCTCAGGAACTTCGTGAGAATGAAATCGGCAGGGATATCTATATAAGAGAGCAGGCCGAAATTGAGCTTCCTAAAACCTTTACGGGCACGGCCGACAGGCAAAAACTGCTTGAGGCTTACCTCGCGGTTGCAGGCAGGAAGGCGAGAAAATTGCCGCCGCCTGTAAGTACGTTCACGCAAATCGTAGCGCACAAAATGGTTTCCATTCGCTCAAGAATTACGCTTATTCTCGGCAAAATCATTGGCGAAAAGGACGTTCCAATTGAGGAAGTTTGGGCGCAAAACAACGATAGATTTGAGCTTGTTGCATCGTTTTTGGCGGTGCTGGAGCTTATTCGTCACTCAAGAGTAACCGTCTCGGACGACGGTAAATACATCAGCTACAACGCGGCAGGAGGGGACTCGGATTGGGAATTAGAGAACATAGAGGAATAATTGAGGCGGTGCTTTTCGCAAGCGGTGAGCCTATTTCGGCCGCAAGAATTGCCGAGGTAACCGAAATCGACACAAAAACCGCCAATAATCTTATTCGTCAGCTCGCTGACGAGTATGAAAACCGCGGTAGCGGGATTAGAATTTTAAAGCTTGGCGACGCTTATCAAATGTCAACCGACCCGCAGTTTGCGCCGCAGGTCAGACAGGCGCTTGACATTCGCCGCAATCAGCCGCTTTCACAGGCATCGCTTGAGGTGCTTGCAATCGTTGCCTATAATCAGCCCGTAACAAGAGCGTTTATTGAGCAAATCCGCGGCGTTGACTGCACAGGCGTTGTTTCAACACTTTGCGAAAAGGAGCTTATTGAAGAGGACGGCCGTCTTGACCTTCCCGGTAGACCTATCGCATTTAAAACAACCGCAAACTTCCTAAGAGCCTTCGGGCTTTCGGGGCTTGATATGCTCCCTGCACTTCCCGGTGATGCCGGCGTAAAAGAGCTTACCGCGCCGCTTGAGGCTGTGCTTGCGCAAGGCGAAAACGGCGAAAATGAGCCCCAAGAGGAAATAGAACAAAAAGACTAATATAAAGTAAGGAGAGAGTAAAATGACTGAGCATCCCATTACTGAGCTTATGCAAAAAACTATTGAAAAGGTTCGCGAGCTCGCGGATAGTGAAACCGTAGTCGGCAGTCCCATAAAGGTAAACGATAGGGTTAGCATTATCCCCGTTTCCAAGCTTTCTCTCGGCTTTGCTTCGGGCGGTTCGGATTTCCCGAGCAAAACCCCTAAAGAGCTGTTTGGCGGCGGCGGTGGCGCAGGCGTTACCGTAACTCCCAAGGCGTTCCTTGTCGTTGAGGACGGAAACGTAAGGCTTCTTCAGCTTGCACGCGACGGCGAAAGCATTGACAGGCTTTGCAATATGATTCCCGACGCGATAAATCAAATCAGCGCGCTTATCAAAAAGCCCGAAAAGAAAGAAGACGAAACGGCCGAATAATAAGGCCAAATAAACCCTGCCGTGAGGCACTGTTTGGAGGATAATATGAAGGAAAGAATACAAAAAATCTTGTCCGAGGCGGGCGTATGCTCACGCCGTAAGGCTGAGGAGCTTATCCGCGCAGGCGCAGTAAAGGTGGACGGCCACCCTGCGACAATCGGACTGCAAATTGATCCGCATCAGCATAGAATAACCGTTGACGGCGAGCTTATCTACACACGAAAGAAAAAGGAAAAGCATTATATTGCTTTAAATAAACCGCGCGGCTACGTTACCACAATGAGCGACGAAATGGGTAGAAAAACGGTGTTTGATTTGGTTGCCGATTTAGGCTGCCGCGTTTACCCCATCGGTCGTCTTGACAAAAACTCCGAGGGCATTATACTTTTAACCGACGACGGCGAGTTTGCCAATATGATGATGCACCCCAAATACCAAATCAGCAAGCGTTATAGAGTAACCGTTGACGGCGCCGTTTCGGACGATATCGTATCCGAGCTTGCAACAGGCGTTGTGATAGACGGTAAAAAGACCGCGCCTGCCATTATAAACGTCGTTTCGGCAAGTGCTGAGCGAACGGTTATGGAAATGACTATAAAAGAGGGGCGCAACCGCCAAATCCGTAAAATGTGCGAGGCGGTGGGGCTTAACGTAAAGCGTCTTAAAAGGACTATGATCGGGCCGCTTAAGCTCGGTATGCTTCAGCCCGGTGAATATAGAGAACTGACACGTGCCGAGGTTGCGGCGCTTCGCCGCTCGGCAGTAAATACAGCAAAATAGTGAGGGAATTTAAAATGGACAACAGCAAAAAGACAATGGACAGTATAGTGGCTTTGTGTAAGGGTAGAGGCTTTGTGTACCCCGGTAGTGAGATCTACGGCGGCCTTGCAAACTCTTGGGACTTTGGCCCTTTAGGCGTTGAGCTTAAAAACAACATTAAAAGAGCTTGGTGGAAAAAGTTTGTGCAGGAGTGCCCCTACAACGTAGGTCTTGACAGCGCAATTCTTATGAACCCTGAAACCTGGGTAGCATCGGGACACCTCGGCGGCTTCTCCGATCCCCTTATGGACTGTAAGTCTTGTAAAACCCGTCATAGAGCTGATAAGCTTATTGAGGATTACGCCGCTGAAAACAACCTCGACGTAAACCCTGCAGGCTGGTCGGATGACGAGATGGCAAGCTATATCCGCGAAAAAGGCATCGTTTGCCCCTCTTGCGGTAAATGTGATTTTACCGATATTCGTAAGTTTAACCTTATGTTTAAGACCTTCCAGGGCGTTACCGAGGATAATTCCTCTACAATCTACCTTCGCCCCGAAACCGCGCAAGGTATTTTCGTAAACTTTAAAAACATTCAGCGTACCACAAGAAAGAAGGTGCCCTTCGGCGTTGCTCAAATCGGTAAATCGTTTAGAAACGAGATTACTCCGGGTAACTTTATTTTCCGTATTCGTGAGTTTGAGCAAATGGAGCTCGAGTTCTTTTGCAAGCCGGGTACTGATTTAGAGTGGTTTGCTTTTTGGAGAGGCTACTGCCGCGACTGGCTTCTTAACCTCGGCATTGAGGAAGAGAGCCTTCGTC
>CAZDLQ010000046.1:0-6775 GCA_964506315.1 uncultured Oscillospiraceae bacterium | reverse complement strand
CACTGGATTGTCATTCACTCCCTCGCCGCCGCTTTGCTACATTTATGACGTTCCGCTATGTTTATCGGCGCGTCCACAAGGGCCGCGCCCTACGTTGTTTAAAATCACGCTCGGTAGAATCCGTAGGGGCGAACAGTGTTCGACCGTTTTGCTTTTATGTTTTACGGCGATTCGCACAGCCATTTTCTTGTGCATTGAAAAAGCGGACGGCGTGTGCTATAATTAAAAAAATCGGTTTTAAATTTTTTATACAAATGGGGGGTGAACACCGTGTCGGCATACAACGAGCTTATAAAAAACTTTGAAAAAATCCGAAATTATATGCGTGAGTTTTACGTTTACGGCTTTAAAAGCAGGGACCAATACGTGAGAAAAAGCGCGCGCTCTTATGATGATGAACGTCGCAGGATGGAAAGCTGGCTGGGCGATCACATGAGCTTTGTGCGCACGCCCGAGGGCAAGAGTGTGTTCATTTCCATAGACAGCCGCGTGTCACAGCACAATCCCTTTTACAAGGCGCTCAAGGCAAAAAGCTTTACCGACGGAGATATTACACTGCACTTTATTTTGTTCGATATTCTTCACTCTCCCGAGGTGGCTTTGTCCCTGCCCGAAATTCTTGAGCAAATCGACGGATATTTGGAAGACTTTGACGAGCCTATGAGCTTTGACGAGTCAACCGTTCGCAAAAAGCTTAAGGAATACATTTCCCAGGGAATTATTGTGGCTCAAAAAGAGGGCAGGCGAATGGTCTACCGCCGCGCTGAAGACCTAAAGCTTCCCGATATAACCGACGCGCTTAATTTTTACTCCGAGATAGCGCCCTGCGGAGTGGTCGGCTCGTTTTTGCTTGATAAGCAGGACAAAAAAAGCGACTATTTCAGCTTTAAGCACCATTATATTACCTCGGCGATGGATAGTGACGTTGTGGCAACGCTGTTTCGCGCAATGCACCAAAAGAGCATTGTGACGCTCGACAACCTAAGCCGCCGCGCCGACGAGCCGAGAAAAAACAGAGTCATTCCGCTGAGGATACTTATAAGCGTTCAAAGCGGCAGGCAGCATCTAATTGCCTATCAGCCCGACTTTAACGTAATTAAATCGTTTAGGGTGGATTATCTTTCAAACGTCAAAATTGAGGGCCCCACCGCGCGCTTTGATGAGCTGAGAGCCGAGCTTGACGAAATGAAAAATAGAATGTGGGGCGTTTCCACAAAGCGCAAGCGCTACGGCGAGCAAAGACTCGAGCGGGTTGAGTTTACCGTCAAAATTGCCGACGACGAGCAGCATATCGTGCGCAGGCTTGAGCGCGAAAAGCGCGTGGGCAGGGTGGAAAAAATCGACGCGCACACCTATCGCTTTGTAGCTGACGTTTACGATACAAGCGAGATGATTCCTTGGATTCGCACCTTTATTTGTAGAATCACCGAGCTTAATTTTTCTAACAAGTTCCACGAAAATCAGTTTAAAAGCGATATTCAGGCTATGTATGACCTTTACGGCATCGAGGGGGTGGAGAAATGATATTTAACGAAATCTACTCCGCCTACTATAACGCAGTGGCAAAAATTATCACAAGCATATTAGATGGGGACTGCAGTGAAAAAACGGTCAACAAAATCGTGTCGGAGCACGCCTTTGGCGAGAGTATGCTCACTGTTTTGCCGTCGCTTAAAAGCGGCAAATGGCAGCTTGCCTTCCCCGATATGACAACGCCGCTAAAGCATAGGCCGACAATGCCGCTCACACTTACCCAAAAACAGTGGCTCAAGGCAATATCGCTTGACCCGCGCATAAAGCTTTTTGGGGTTGAGCTCCCGGGGCTTGAGGACGTAGAGCCGCTGTTTACCGCCGAGGATTATTACGTTTACGATAAGTACGGCGACGGCGATCCGTTTGAGGACGAGCAGTACATTGAGCGCTTTAGACTGCTTTTAGAGGCCATCAAAACGGGGCAAAACGTCAAGATTGAAATGTTGAGCCGCAAGGGCAACGCGGTTTACTCAAGGTGCGTTCCCCTGCGGCTTGAGTATTCCGAAAAGGATGATAAGTTTAGGGTGGTAACGAGCGGAAGCCGATTTATCAAGACAATAAACCTCTCCCGCATTACGAAATGTAAGCTGTACAGCGGCGAGGCGGCTATTGCGGCAAGAGAGCCTGTGCCCAGCCACGAGTGGATAACCTTAAAGGTTAAAAACGAGCGAAACGCGCTCGAGCGCTGTCTACTACATTTTGCGCACTTTGAAAAGCGCGCCGAGAAGCTGGACCGTCAGCATTATTTGCTTCATATTAAATATGATCACGACGACCAGCCCGAGATGGTCATTCGCGTGCTGTCGTTTGGCCCGATGGTTGAGGTTTTGGAGTCCGAGGACTTCAAAAAGCTTGTAATTGCCAAGCTAAAAAGTCAAAAAAGCTGTGAACTTTTTTAAGTTCGCAGCTTTTTTTCCGTGATAAAGGAAAACCAAATTGGTAAAATGTGGTTGCAAGGTTACTTCAAGCGTGTGTTTGAATATCTTTCACAGCGGTGCACAAGGCAATGCCAAAGTGTATGCCGGAAGAATCTCTTGCACGTGGCAATCTGATGAGTCTTGAAAACTCAAAACAGATGGGGTTCAAATCCCCTTGGGATTGTAAAATCCTTTTATCGCGGGTTCGAATCCCGCCGTATGCAATTTTAGCATATCGCCAGTGGATTGGAGTACTGCCGTTAAGGCAAAGATGTTGGCGCTCAAAGCGCCAAAACCCACAAACAAAACAATCACTCGGTTGCAAAAGCTTTGTCTTTTGTTTCAACAATGTGCTTCTTGCCTTGTTCGAAAATGGATACCGTGTATCAAACGCGTAAGCCAAAAGTTTACTTTCCGCTTATACGTGCGACCACTTAAAATTTTGACCGCAAAAAAGTGCATGAGTGATTGCAAACGAAAATAAACTTTTTAGGAGGATATACATATTATGAAAAAAATTATTATCAATGAAAATCAAAGAGGACTGCTTTTTAAAAACGGAAAATATGTCAAAATGCTTGAAGCAGGCAAATACTTTGCTCACGGTGGAAAAGAAATTGAAGTGATTTGCTTGGATCGCCCCATAGTTTCGGATAAGTGCGCTTTAGAAATTATCTTAAACGACCCAAAGGTAGCGAGCAACGTATCTATTATTGAGGTGGCCGATCAAGAGTTGGCACTTCACTTTGTTAACGGTAAGTTTGATTCAATTTTGCGTCCCGGTAAACATGCGTTTTGGTCACAGCTTGATAAGCACGAGTATAAAATTGTTGATACTTCAACCCCTGAGGTGTCGATGGATATACCCGAATACATTTTTGCTAAAATACCGTCAATTTATTATACCAAAGTTGAGGTTTTGGAATATCAAAAAGCTCGACTTTATTTTAATCAAAAATTTATTAGAATTTTGGATGCCGGTACATATTATTTTTGGAAAAACGGAGTAAAAATCGATGTTGGCTTTGTCGATACTCGCCTTACTCAAATGGATATTACAGGTCAGGAAATTCTAACACAAGACAAGGTCTCTCTTCGCATCAATTTTGTTTGCAATTATCGCGTGACTGATTACGTGAGAATTTTGACCGAAATTGACAATTTTGCGGAGCAAATGCACGTAGCAGCACAGCTCGCATTGCGCGAATACGTTGGCAAATATAAGCTTGACGAGATACTTGAAAATAAGTTTCAAATGTCCGAGTTTGTATTTAAGAAACTGAAAGAAAAGGAAAAAGAGCTTTTTGTCGAAATCACGGATGCCGGAGTTAAGGATATTATTCTTCCCGGTGAGATTCGTGAAATTATGAATACTGTTCTTGTGGCCGAAAAGCGCGCACAGGCAAACGTAATTACGCGTCGTGAGGAGGTTGCATCCACAAGGTCTTTGCTGAATACGGCAAAATTGATGGACGAGAACGAAACCCTTTATAAACTTAAGGAGTTAGAATACGTTGAGCGTATTTGCGAAAATGTTGGTAACATTAACTTAAATGGAAATACTGACATTTTATCGCAGCTTACAGGGATTTTAAGGGGGAACACATAATATAGAAAGGAAATTAGTATGATTGAGATAATCGGCGGGTTTAACACCGCTATATGCTATACAAACGAGATAGAGCCTACCGCCTATACGCAAATACTTGGCGTGTGCAACGAGAAGGCCTTTGAGAACTCGAAAATTAGAATTATGCCCGACGTTCACGCCGGCAAGGGCTGTACCATCGGCACTACAATGACCATTGTCGACAAGGTCGTGCCTAATATGGTTGGCGTGGACATCGGGTGCGGTATGTATACCGTGGCGCTCGGCAAGGCTCAAATCGACCTTGCCGCCTTTGACGAGGCGGCGCACTGTGTCCCTTGCGGTAGAAACGTTTGGGAGGGAAGGATAGAGCGCTTTGATTTAACACAGCTTCGCTGTTTTAGAAATCCCAAGGACACCCGTAGACTTGAGAGAAGCCTCGGCACACTCGGCGGCGGCAATCACTTTATCGAGATTGACGTCGACGAGGACGGAAATAAGTACTTAATTATTCACTCGGGTAGCCGTAACCTCGGCACTCAGGTAGCCGAGTATTACCAAAATCTTGCCGTTGACTTAAATCTCGGCAAGGCGGATTATTTTAGAAAGCGCGACGAGGTTATACGCTTTTACAAGGAGCTCGGTCGCAAGAGCGAGATTCAGTCTACTTTAAAGCAAATGGAGAGTGAGTTTAAGAGCAAGCAGCCCACAATGCCGCGCGAGCTTTGCTACCTTTACGGCGAGTTTATGGACGACTACTTGCACGATATTGATATATGTCAGCGCTTTGCAAAGCGTAACCGCGAGAAAATGGCCGAGATACTTCTTGAGAAGACAGGTCTTGCGGCAGGAGAGGCGTTTCAAACCATTCACAATTATATCGACGTGGGCGAGAAGATTCTTCGCAAGGGCTCGGTTTCGGCTAAAATGGGCGAGAAGCTTTTAATTCCCATCAATATGCGCGACGGAAGCCTCATTTGCATCGGCAAGGGCAACGAGGACTGGAACTATTCCGCGCCTCACGGCGCAGGGCGTTTGATGTCCCGTTCGGCCGCCTTCGAGCAGCTTACGATGGAGGAGTACGCAAAGCAAATGGAGGGCATTTACACCACCTGCGTAAATACCGCCACTCTCGACGAGTCGCCCATGGCGTACAAGAATATGGACGAGATTGTTGAGAACATCGAGCCCACCGCCGACATCGTCGCGCACATAAGGCCCATCTACAACTTCAAGGCGGCAGATTAACTGCCGCCTTTTTGCGTTTTTTACTTTTTACTTAAAGTTGTTGCACAAAGATACCATTTGTGGTACAATGGCTGTGCTATAATAAGGCATAAAGAGAAAATTATACCTGCCTTGGCAGGATAAGGAGCGGAACATTAGCGCGGGTCAATTCTACGTTGGCACCGACAGCGAGTCGCTGTCGGGATGCAAATTCTAAATGTATTCACTTTGTTCATTCGAAGTCGATTTCGCTGTATTAAAGCCAACTTAGTTGGCCTCGGATACAGCTACACAACTTCGATATTCACATTGTTTTGTTCCGCAGCTATGAAGGGAGGAAACTCTATAATGATAACCTATCGGGAGCTTTCCTCCCTCGTAGAAGATTTGGGCTTTTCGAGTAAGGCACTTTACAGTGTCAGCAACCATATTCATAAACACTATAAGCCCGTAACGCTTAAGAAGCCAAACGGCGAAAGCAGGCAGTTATACGTGCCGGATGATTTTTTGAAGGCGATTCAAAAAAGTATAAATAATAAGCTTTTGTCGCTTGAGGAAATTTCACCATACGCCACCGCATACGTGATGGGCGGAAGCACAAAGAAAAATGCGCGGGCTCATGTGGGTAAGCCCGTCGTGTTGAAGCTGGATATTAGACACTTTTTCGATCATATCATATACCCGATGGTCAAGAGGGCTTTCAGCGAGGATAGGTATTCGGAGCAAAATCGAGTGCTGCTTGCTATGCTGTGTACATATAAGGACGCACTGCCGCAGGGCGCGCCCACCTCGCCTACCATATCCAATATAATTATGCGTGAGTTTGACAACACGGTCGGCTCATGGTGCTCGGAGAGGGGCGTGGCGTACACTCGTTATTGTGATGATATGACCTTTTCGGGCGATTTTGATCCCAAGCCGGTTATCAGTATGGTCAAATCGGAGCTTAAAAAGCTCGGATTTTTCCTAAACGATAAAAAAACGGTGGTTGTGCGCAGGGGACAGCGCCACTGCGTGACGGGAATCGTTGTCAATGAAAAGCTGAGCGTACCGATAAGTTACAAGAAACAAATTAGACAGGAAATGTATTATTGCATGAAGCATGGCGTCGCCGCGCATTTAGAGCGGACGGGTAGCGCCGAAGACGCGAGAAATTACGCGGCAAAGCTACTCGGCAGGGTAAACTACGTGCTTTCCATAGAGCCGCAAAACGCGCAAATGCTAAGGTACCGCCGCTGGCTATCCGACCAACAACAATAAAACAAAAAGACGCGGAAGTCACCGCGTCTTTTTAATTAAGATAAGTATTTTTTTGCGAATATCGGGAAAGCTATTGACAAACGAGAAAATTTGGCATATAATAAAGTGTACCTAAACAGGTGCGCAAACTAAATATCGCGGAGTAGAGCAGTTGGTAGCTCGTCGGGCTCATAACCCGAAGGTCGTTGGTTCAAGTCCTTCCTCCGCAACCAACATTGCGAACCGAAAAAGATATCGGTTCGGAAAACCC
>CAZDLQ010000045.1:0-6821 GCA_964506315.1 uncultured Oscillospiraceae bacterium | reverse complement strand
TATGATAATCGCGCTTGTGCTGGTTGTTGTAATCGGCACAACTGCTGCAGGCGGTATCGGTGCAGTTATTGATAACGCTCAGTCAATCCCGGGCTTCTTTGAGTTCTTTACAATGGCAAGTCCCGAGACCGTTGACGGAGTACAACAGGTTGTGAATAACGCCCCCGTTTTCGGAGAGGCAGGCTCTTACGGTCTTTTAACCATAATTTCTACGTTGGCGTGGGGCCTCGGTTACTTTGGTATGCCTCAGGTACTGTTGCGATTTATGGCTATCCGCGACGAAAAAGAGCTTACCCGCTCGCGTAGAATTGCAACCGTTTGGGTTGTAATCTCGCTCGCGGTTGCAGTGTTCATCGGTGTTGTTGGCCGTGCTTATGCTCCTACCGCACTCTTAACCGCATCGGATGCTGAGAACGTATTTATCACACTCTCAACAAAGCTTCTTCCTCCGCTTCTTGCAGGCTTTGTAATGGCAGGTATTCTCGCGGCAACCATCAGCTCGTCTGACTCTTACCTTCTCATTGCCGCGTCGGCATTTTCGAAGAATATTTTCCAAGGCTTAATGCACAAAAAGGCAACCGACAAGCAGGTTATGGTAGTTACAAGAATTACACTTATTGCCATTGCAGTACTCGCAATTCTACTTTCGCTTGACGAAAAGAGCATCATTTTCGAGCTTGTGGGCTTTGCTTGGGCAGGCTTCGGCGCAACCTTCGGCCCGCTTATGCTCTTCTCACTCTTCTGGAAGCGCACAACAAGATGGGGCGCAGTTGCAGGTATGGTAGGCGGCGGCACAATGGTATTTGTATGGAAGCTTTTAATCCGTCCTCTCGGCGGCATTGTTGACGTATACGAGCTTCTCCCCGCATTCATTATTTCCTCAATTTGCATCGTTGTAGTTTCTCTCTTAACTCCCGCTCCTTCAAAGGAAATTCAGGACGAGTTTGACGAGGTCAAAAACGCCGCAAAGGTAAAATAAAAATATAAAAGACACAAAAAGCCTCTCCGTTTTCTCGGAGAGGCTTTTTAAGTAATAAGTAATAGTGAATAGTGAAAAAGTAATGTGTCGGCGAAGCCGACATCATAAAAAAGGACCGTCGGGGACGCCGGTCCTAAAAACTAAAAGCACAAACGAACGCAAATCGAGAAAAGGCGTTGCCCACATACGCAATAGGCGCAAGCTATTGACTTATAACGCAAAAAACCATATAATTGTCTTAGAAAAACACTTGAAACAAGGTGATAAAATGAAGGTTATATCCTTTAACATTAGATTTACCGACGACCCCAACGGACACTCCATCGAGGAGCGCGCACCAAGGCTAAAAACCATTCTCGATAAACAGGACGCCGACCTAATCGGTTTCCAAGAGGTCGTTCCCGAGTGGATGCAGTACATAAACCCCGACTACTGTGAAAATTACGAAATTTTATATATGCCCCGCGCCAAAACCGACGGCGAGGGCGCGACTATTATGTGGAAAAAGGATAAATTCACTCTTGTACAAAAGGGCCATTTTTGGTTTTCCGACACCCCCGACGTAGAGTCACGAGGCTGGGATGAACGATATAACTGCTATCGCATTTGCCTTTGGGTAAAGCTTAAGGAAATACAAACAGGTAAAGAGTTTGTTTTTGCTGACACCCACTACGGCTTTGGTGAAAACGGTCAGTGCAAAAGCGGCAGGCTTATCGCAAAAAGGCTCTCCGAGCTAACCGACACCGCCATTGTTGTCGGCGACTTTAATATGGCTCCCGAGGATAAGGGCTATGAGGTTATGTGCGAGAGCTTTACCGACGTTAACGCATTAACCGCCAAAGACTTTTCCACCACCTATCACGGCTACGGCGTGTGCGACGATGCACATATTGATTACTGCTTTGTCACCGAAAAAACCATCGAGTCTAAAAGCAGTACTCTTATAACTGACACTGTCGACGGCAAATACCCGTCCGACCACTACGGCCTTTGCGTAGAGATTGAGTTTAAATAAATCTAATACAGAAAGGAAAGAAAAGTATGATTAGATATGAAATAGAAGGCGGCCATCTTCCCGTTGTAATTTGCTACCCCGAAGCAGGTCAAACCCTTTGCACCGAAAGCGGCGCTATGAGCTGGATGTCACCCAATATGCAAATGGACACCAACACAGGCGGCGGCCTTAAAAAAGTTTTCGGCAGAATGTTCTCGGGCGAGTCTATCTTTATGAATGAGTACACCGCCATTGGCGGCGCAGGTATGATAGCCTTTGCATCAAGCTTTCCCGGTAGCATTATTCCGTATAGAGTAACGCACGGCAACGGCATCATCGTGCAAAAGCGCGGCTTCTTGGCAATGGAAAAAGGCTTAGAGCTGTCTATGTATTTCCAAAGAAAGCTCGGCAAGGGCTTTTTTGGCGGTGAAGGCTTTATTATGCAAAAAATCACCGGTGACGGTCTTGTGTTTTTGGAGATTGACGGTCACTGTAAGGAATACGACCTCGCGGCAGGTCAAAGCATCGTGATAGATACAGGTTACCTTGCCGCTATGAGCGAGAGCTGCACTATGGATATCGAAACCGTAAAAGGTGCTAAAAACATATTCTTTGGCTGAGAGGGACTTTTCCACACACGCGTAACAGGTCCCGGCAAGGTTTATATCCAAACAATGCCGCTTATCAACACCGCTCGGGCGCTGTCCCCGTATCTTGAGATAAATAATAGCGATAATAACTCGGGCGGCATCAACATTCGCCTTGGAGATTAAATAAGAGCGATAAAAGCCCGTGACTTTAAAAAAAGTGCGGGCTTTTTGCGTTTTTTATAAGGAATTTGAGGCGGCTTAGTTGTATAATAAGTGAAGAGCTCGGACGCGAGCTAAAATATTGGGAGGAAACTTTATGGATAACGGCGCTTGTAGCTACCGCCGTTTCCTTGATGGTGATGAAAGTGCCTTTGACGAAATAATGAAAGAGCTGTTTGACAGCCTTGTTTTCTTCGTAAACCGCTACGTAGGTGACGTTCACGCCGCTGAGGATATTGCCATTGACGTCTTTTCGGATTTGGTGGTAAATAAATCTCGGTACAATTTCAAGGTAACACTGAAAACCTATTTGTTTATGCTCGGACGCAGTCGCGCTTTAAATTACATAAAGCGCCGCAAAATTATTGACTTTGCGCCGCTTGAAAAGGCGGAGCTTGTGTCCGAAGAGCAAACCTTGGAAGAAATTGTGCTTGCGAGCGAGCGAAAGCGCGTTGTAAATAACGCCCTTAACGCTCTTCCTGAGCAAATGCGCGTGGTCATTCACCTGATATATTTTGAACAGCTGTCTTACGACGAGGCGGCGCGGGTTATGGGAAAAAATCGCAAACAGGTAGACAATCTTTTGTACCGTGCTAAAAAGGAACTTAGCATCATTCTTGGAAAGGATGGTGAGCTGCTTCTATGAGAAATTTTGAAGAAAGACGCGCGGAAATTTTCCGCCGCAGTGAAAATAGAATAAAGGCGCGCCGGCGCACCCGCAAAAGCATAATTGCCGTGTGCGTGCCGCTTTGTTTGGCGGTAACCGTTTGCTCGGTGGTGCTTTTTCCGCAAATGCGCCATAAGGGCATCCCCGACGTAAACGACGAAACTGCAAGCTATGAACTGCTTGTGGAAACCGAGGACTTTGAGTCGGTTGTAGTAACGGGCTCGGATAATGAAAAGCTAAGGACTATTGAAGACCGCAGTAAAGTAGACGCAATTTATAGTGAAATTTCGAAACTGCATAATAACGTAAACGTCGGCACAGGCGTTTTGGACGATTACGAGGCGGATAGGGAGCATACTCAAAGCAATTTCAAGGAAAGCCAGGATGAGTCACAGGATGAAACGCAGTTAAAGGGCGAGCAAACAGGAGGCGACTCGGCGGATGAAAATTATGCCACAGGCACCTCGAGCGCAAATCGCAAGTATACAATTTGCTTTACCTTTGCCGACGGCTCAAAGTTAACGTATGAACTAAAAAATAACGAGCTTGTAAATTTAAATAATAATAGCCGAGTTAGATTAGAAGATGAGCAGGTAAAAGAAATATTACAGCTTTTTGAGCTTGTGTGACAAGAAAGAAGGTGCAGGGATTTGAAAAACAAAAAGTGGATTTTGCCCGTTTGCATTGTTGCCGCGGCGGCGGTGCTGTGCATTGGCGCAGTGCTTATCTTTGATGCGGTGCTAAACGCACAGGGCTACAGCGTTTCGGTAGGTAGGCTGTATTTTTCGGACGACGGCACCTATCTAATTGACGGCGACGATAAGGCGACGCTTGTATACGACTGCACCGATAACGCCGAGCTTTTTAAAGGATATGAGAGCGGCGATAAAATTATACTTTTCCACGACGGTGTGGATGAGTCTTTTCCTGCTCGGACGGGTGGTTACCGCATTTTTAGACTGTCTAAAAGCGATAGAGATTATACCCCTCCCGACGAGGCGCTCGGGGTTGGGAGCCAAGATATATACTACGTTGGCGCAACACGAAACGTAGGGTTTGAGGCGCAGTATATCCGCACCGATATGCCAAATTACGAGGCCGATTTTCCTATCGTGACGGTCATTCATTCTAAAGACGAGCTGACGGCGTACTATGACAGTAATAAAGATAAGCTCGGTCTTGGAAAACAGGGCGGCGCTTTTGATTTGGCCTTAAAAAAATACGACGAGGCGTTTTTTGAAAACAACGCGCTTGTGTTTGTCGTGCTTGAAGAGGGAAGCGGCTCTATAAGTCATAACGTTGAAACAGTAAAAATAGACGATGACGGAAAGCTGCATATAAATATCCTCTCAATCTCGCCCGAGGTCGGCACCTGCGATATGGCGTATTGGCATATTATGGTGGCCGTTCCCAAGCAGGACGCACCCGACAGTAGCGAGGACATATTAGTTTACTATAACGATAAGCTTATGACTAATGAACACTCCCACGGCCCTGCGTGCGAGGAGCAAACGGCGCAAAACGGCCCCGAGGGCTACTGCGGCAACACACAAACCACGATTATCTTTGAAGATAGAGAAAGCGGAACCTCAAAAAGCTATACCTTTATGTATGGCGAGTCGGTTACAATGACCGACATTCTTGCAAATCTCGATTACGACAAAAAGAAAATGTGCAGATGTATGTCCGAATACTCGGTGAAAACCGAATTTGGCAGCTACGGCATAAACATTTCGGAAAGCTATGCGCGCAGTAACGGCGGTCAGGCACAGCTTACAACGGCGCAAACCCAAACACTTTATAAAATTATAGAGTGGGCAAGAAATCAGGCAGAGTAGGAGGGCGCCTATGAAAAAGAAAATATGGATCCCTGTTTTAATTGCAGTTGTCCTTGTCATTTTCTTTATCCCCGTTCCGACAGGCGTGTATAAGGACGGCGGTACAAGAGAATATACCGCACTCACTTACAAAATAGTGGATTGGAATCGCATCACCGACGACGGCATATACAGTAAGACAAGAATTTATTTCTTGCCGTATAACTTTAAGTCAATTGACGGACTTTGGTATTATGAAGATGCCAATTTTGAAAGCTCTTTTCAGGCTACAATCCTAAAAATTAACGGCACTTCGGTCATTGTAGAGCCGTTTTCGGACGAGCTTGAGCGCGGCAGTAGCGACCAAATTGCCTTTGATATATCGAAGCTTGCCGATATAGATGCTAAGGTGGGCGATTTTGTAAGAGTTACTTACACAGGCGGCATAATGGAAAGCTACCCCGCGCAAATCAAGGCAACGGCTTGGGAAAAGCTTGGGGATTTGCGCGACACCGAATACACGCAGGCTTGGGTTGATAAAATTGACAAAAACAAGTGGAATAAGGACACGCTTTTGGATGATTTAAAAATCACAAGAATATATTCAAACTGCTTTTTCGCCGAGTGGTCAGCGGTAGATTTGTATGAAGTGAAATTAAACGGCACGCTATCTAATGAGTGGTGCATTGGTGATCGTGTGGCCTGCGATTACACTAACGCCTACTGCGACGAGAAAACTCGGCGGTTTGAGGCGGATTTAGTAAGCATTGAAGAGAGCGCCTTTAACCCCGACGAATTTATCGCCTATAAACCCGTAATTTACCTATACCCCGAAAAAGAGACCGAGGTTTCGGTAAGCCTTGACTTAAACGGCGAATTAACCTGCACATATCCCGATTACAAAAACGGCTGGCAGGTGACCGCCGCACCCGACGGCACACTCACTGATAAAAACGGACAAACCTACAATTATCTTTACTGGGAAGCCGATTTGAGCGCAAACTACGACCTTTCAAAAGGCTTTTGCGTAAAGGGCGAGGATACCGCCGCATTTTTAGAGCGCGCGCTTTCAAAGCTTGGCCTTACTCGCCGCGAAGCTAACGAGTTTATAGTTTACTGGCTGCCCCAAATGCAGCAAAACCCCTATAACGTAATCTCGTTCCAAACCGACGCTTACACCGATGCCGCGCGCCTTAAACTGCACCCCGCGCCCGACACCCTAATCCGCGTGTTTATGGCGTACAAGCCTTCTAACGAGTACGTAGAACTTCCAATTCAAAGCCTAACCGCACCCGCGCGAAGCGGCTTCACCGTTGTCGAATGGGGCGGAACGGAAGTTAAGTAATAGGTAATAGTGAATAGTGAAAAGGTAGGGGCGGATATCATCCGCCCGAAAATAGCCTCCCTTGTAAAAGGAGGTGGCAAAATCTTTGATTTTGACGGAGGGATTCAAGGAAAAACGGGCGAACAATGTTCGCCCCTACAAATCCTATCGCACGTTTATTTAAACATCGTAGGGAACGACCTATGTGTCGTTCCGTTAAACAAAACGGGA
>CAZDLQ010000044.1:0-6875 GCA_964506315.1 uncultured Oscillospiraceae bacterium | reverse complement strand
ACAATCCTGTGGATTGTCAGAACCGCGAGGTGACCGAGCCCCAGCGAGAACTGTCCCTACATTGTAAGGTTTGCGGGTGTTGTATAATCGTAGGGGCGAACAGTGTTCGCCCGCTTTGCTTTTGCGTTTTTAGGTCATTTATTCCGAAACCAAGCAGTCCCATTTTCGAGTGGAAAAGTAGATATACACATCCCAAAAAATTACTAAAGAAATGGCCAGGGAAAAGCCTGTGGCCATTAGCTTTTCCATCCAGTCATACTCTTTTTGGAATAAAAACCAAACGCCGTAAATAGCGAGAATAATCGCGATAGGCAAAAAAAGCAAACTAAAGCGCATAAGCCTGCGAAAACGCCGCTTGCTGTCGGCGGTATAAAATAAATGCTTTTCCGCTTGTCCGGTTTCCCGTATTATTTTTTTAAGCCGCACAATTTTAAATAAAAGATAAAAGAGCTTGTCGTCGGTTTCCTTTTTAAGCTTTAGCGTTTGACCGTCTTTCACGGTAAACTGCGTAGCCAGCGGAAAGGTGGAGATGTGTTCATAGTAAGCGTACCATCTTTTGCGAAGTGTGCTGCGCTTAAAGCCGTAGTCTTCCGACTGCTCCTCGTCGTAAGAGCCGAAAAATCGGCAAAAAATGGTATAGTCGCCGCAAAGCTGCTCGTTTGAAATCTCAACAGTTTTGCCAATGGGAATGTCTATGGAGAAACAGCTATGGTGAACAACAAGAATTTCTCCCGTTTCGTTTTGTATTGTTATCATTTTAACCCTCGTTTTGTTTGTGCATTGTTGAAAAATGCGATTGCTGTTTAACCGTAGGAGCGATTCGCGAATCGCCCGTTTTGCCTTTACGTTTTTTCGGTGCGTCGGCAAGCGCCGCACCCTACAATTTAAAGAAAACATAAATTAAAACCGTAGGGCACGGCGGTTTCCGACGTGCCGTTTTACCTTTGTGTTTGCGGGCGGACACAGAGACTCTCCCCTACATTATTTAAATCCACGTAGGGCGACTAACCGTCGCCCGTATTTAATTTTATCTTTTGTGCCTTTTTGGCGGCTTGGTGCGTTTGGTGTTTTTGCCGCTTTGCTTTGCGGTGGGTTTTGCGGAAACGGCGGTTTTTTTATCGGGGGCGACGAGGCAGTTTTTGCCGTGACCGATAAGGTCATAGCGGCCCGCCTTTTTTAAGGCCGATAGCACAAGCGCGCGGTTTTCGGGCTTGAAATATTGCAAGAGCGCTCGCTGCTGCGCCTTTTGCTCGGGCGTTTTGGGTACGTATACGGGCTGCATAGTGTACGGATCAAGCTCGGTGTAAAACATACAGGTTGACACCGTTCCCGGTGTGGGGTAAAAATCCTGCACCTGCTCGGGACGCAGTCCCTCTCTTTTAAGAAAAAGCGAAAGCTCAATGGCATCATTTATGGTGCTACCGGGGTGCGAGGACATAAGATACGGCACCAAAAACTGCTCTTTACCGATTTTTCGGGTAAGCTCGTAAAACCTTTTCTTAAATCGCAAATACACGTCCGCCGACGGCTTGCCCATTTTAGACAGCACGTTATCCGAAATATGCTCGGGCGCGACCTTTAGCTGACCGCTTGTGTGGTGCTCCACAAGCTCGCGGAAAAACTCCTCGTTTTTGTCGGCAATAAGGTAATCGAAGCGTATCCCTGAGCGGATAAAAACCTTTTTTATTTTGGGCAAGGCGCGAAGCTTGCGAAGTAGCGAGAGATAATCGCTGTGGTCAACCTCTGCCGCAGGACAAATAGTCGGCGCAAGGCATTTTTTATCCTTGCAAAGCCCCTGCGTGAGCTGTTTTTGACAGGACGGCGCGCGGAAATTGGCGGTCGGGCCGCCAACGTCGTGAATATATCCCTTAAAATCGGGCATCTCGGTGATTTTTTTAGCCTCGTCAATAACCGACTCGTGACTGCGCACCGAAATTTGCCGCCCCTGATGATAAGCGAGCGAGCAAAAGTTGCAAGCGCCCGTACATCCGCGGTTGTGAATAATGGAAAATTTAACCTCTTCCATACCCGGCACACCGCCAAGCGCTTCGTAGGACGGGTGGTAGGTGCGCTCAAAGGGGAGCGCGTAAACGGCGTCCATTTCCGCCTGAGAGAGCGGTGGCATAGGCTTGTTTTGAATAACCAAATACTCGCCGTGACGCTGAAGCAGTGCGCGGCCGCGCACGGTATCGTGCTCGGTTTGCTGAATGTAGCAGGCCTTGGCATACGCCCTTTTGCCCTTTTCGCTGTTTTCGCTAACCGCCTCAAAGGACGGACATTCCTTAATGCTTTGCGGTGTGTACTCCACGGTTTTTATCTTGTAACAGGTGCCGAGAATATCGCGAAGCTCGCCGATTTTTTCACCTGCGTCAAGCCTTTTTGCAATCTCAACTATGTGCTTTTCGCCCATTCCGAACATAAGCAAATCGGCGCCCGACTCGATTAAAATTGACGGCCTGACGCTGTCCGACCAATAATCGTAATGCGCAAAGCGGCGCAGTGAAGCCTCAATGCCGCCGATTGCGATAGGAACGCTGCCAAAAAGCCTACGAAGCGTTTTGCAGTAAACCACAACGGCACGGTCGGGACGCGCGCCTGCTTTGCCCCCTGGGGTGTACGCGTCGTCACTGCGCTTTTTCTTTGACGCGGTGTAGTGCGCCACCATACTGTCTATATTACCGCCGTTAACGAGAAAGGCAAAGCGCGGCGCGCCAAAGCGCATAAAATCCGCATCCGACTGCGGCTGAGGAATGATGGCAACCTTAAAGCCTGCCGCCTCAAGCACGCGCGAAATCACCGCCGTGCCAAACGACGGATGGTCAACGTAGGCGTCGCCCGTTACTATTATAAAATCGGCCTGATTCCATTTAAGCGAGATAAATTCCTCGCGCGTAATCGGTAAAAACGCCATTTTTTGCCTCCGTTAAATAAAGTAGAAATTTACGTCCCAAGCAGGAACGTATGGGTAGTGTCGCATATAAATTTTGTAGTCGTCGCGAATTTTAAGTACCTCGTTTACGAGGGTGAAATAATCGTCGGCGCGGTGGTAGGCCGAAATAAGCATTTTGGGCCTTGCTCGCAGTATGGTTTCACGCGCACCGCGTATTGCCGCCGCCTCCTGCCCCTCAACGTCAAATTTTATATAATCAAAGTCTTTGCCAAGGCTGTCAACGCTGATGGCATCAACCTGCACGTCGCCGCCCGCAACCGAGCCGCGCGAAGCGGTCTGCGTAAATCCTAATTTGCCAACGCTGTCGCTCACGGCGCAGTTTAGCGCAGTGATTTTAAGCGCCTCGGTGTTTTTAAGAAGTTTATTAAAGCTCTTTTTGTCGGGCTCAAGCGCCGTGATGCTCTCGTAACTCGGCGCGCGGCGTGCAAAATCCAAAGCAGTATCGCCGTTGTATGCACCAAGGTCAAGAAACCGCCGTGCATTGCTAATTTTCAGTATACTGTCAAACGCCTCGTCCTCACTCGTTTCACAGGCAAAAAGTCGGTTTATGTCACCGTCTAAATGAAAAAGCACCGTTTCTTTAAACACCTTTTTTGACTGCTCGTCAGCAAGGCGGTTGTAGACGTCTTCAAGCTCGATTTTGTGCGCGCGTGCAAACTCTAAATTAAAAATTTCGCCGCCGCAAACCGAAACGTCGGCACACAAAAGCGTTTGCCGCTCGGAAATTCTTTTAATGTTCTCAAAAACCTCGGGCCTGTTTGAGCCAAAGGCAAAAAGCGCCACAAAGTCTTTAAACTTTTCCTCAGCCTCGGCAAAGCTCATAACCTCAAAGCCGCGAAACACGCGTTTTCTCACAAAACCATCGCTTGCAAAAACGCCGCTCACGGTAACGCCGAGCCTAAGTAGCTCGTCTAAAATTTTATCGGCGCCGTTTCCCGTGCCGTAAAGCAGTATGGGGCGCGCCTCGCCCTTTAATTTGTGCCAAATATCCAAGGCTCACCGCCCCTTTCAAGTCTTAAAAAAAGCATAGCATAAAAAACAAAATAAAGCAAATGTTTTGCCGTTTTCTATTGTAATTGAAGTTAAATTTTGGTATACTTGAGTTTGACAAAGCACTGCAAAAAAGGAGATTTTGTTATGAGCTATCCTATAAATGCAAAAAATATTGAGCAAATCGTTACCCTTTACGGTGATTTCCCCGTTCCCGTCGGCGAAACCGTAAAAGCCGAAGGCGGCTATGAATATAAAAACGACCTTATCTCGTTTAAAGCGCAAATTGTAGAGGATGAGTCGGGCGTAATTTCAAGAAAAGACACCGTAACAAATGTGTCTAACCGTACCATTACCATAAACCGCGCCCTTTCCAAGTTCACCTTAAACGGCGGCGAGGCCGAGGTGTTTACACAGTTTTCCGAGTGGTGCGAGGAGTCGCAGGGCAAATGGCAAACCCTAAATACCGAAATCGGCGCGCGCAGTGACGAGATTCGCTCAAACAGTAACGCCGCGCCTTTCTTTGCGGTCTACAATAACCAAACAAGCCGCGGCCTTGTCTTTCACATTATGGCCGATAGCGCGTGGAGCTACAACGTAAGAAAATATTTCCTTGCAAAAGACGGCTACAAGAGAAATATCGTGTGCGAGCTTGGCTTAAACTGCGAGAATTTCTCGGTAACGCTCGCTCCGGGCGAGAGCCTTAATTTGCCCGAAATTCTCTATTACGAGTTTAAAAATAGGCTTGATTTTGACGCCTATAAGCTGCATAGATACGCAAATGCGCGCTTCCCTGCCGCATCAATGCCTATCATCTACAACTCTTGGATGAGCAACTTTGACGATATTGATTTTGACAAGCTTTGCGCTCAGCTTAAAGTGGCAAAGAAGATCGGCTGCGATTATTTTGTAATTGACGCAGGCTGGTTTGGTGAGCCGCATAAGTGGTCGACCAGCGTCGGTGACTGGGTTGAGTGCTACACTTGTTCAATGCGCGGTAGAATGGCCGAGTTTGCTGATGAGGTAAGAAGCGCAGGTCTTAAATTCGGCCTTTGGTTTGAGATAGAGCGCGCTACGACGCAGGCGAACGCCTTTAAAAACCACCCCGAACACTACATTCAGGACGGCATAAATGCGTTTGTAAACTTTGCAAGCGCCGAGGCCTGCGACTACGTTTTTGAGGCGCTTGCCAGCCAAATAGAAAAGTACGGCATCGAGTTTATAAAGTTTGATTTCAACCGTGCTTTAAATACCAACAACACCACCGACGCCTTTATTGAGTACTTTAAAGGCTATCGCGCCTTTATAGATAGAATTCACAAAGAGTTTCCGCAAGTTTATCTTGAAAACTGCGCAGGCGGCGGAACCCGTCTTTCGCTTTCAAATCTTGTTGGCTTTAACAGCTTTTGGATGAGCGACAATCACAATATGTTCCGCGAGCTTGATATTTACAAGAACACTATAAAGCGTATGCCCTGCCGCGCGCTTGAAAAGTGGATTACCATTAGAAGCGTTGAAAACTTTAAGCCTTCGTACAGTTCGAGTGAGGGCAGCGAAAAAATTCTTATGAGCTCGGACGGCGTTTGGAACGAGCTTGTTTCAATAAACGAGCAGTATCTTTTAAATGCCGCCCTCGGCGGACCTATCGGCATTTCCTGCGACCTTACAAAGCTCTCGGATAGACTTTTAGAGCGGCTCACCGAGTATTTTGCCGAGTACAAATCGCGGTCGGAATTTTGGAAAAATGCCGAGTGTAGACTGCTTGTTGACACCGACTCTATGCTTGTAATGCAGTTTAACGATAAAGAGTACAATGAGCTTAAAATTTTGGTATTTGCAAAGCACGTTTATCAAACTGCTGTGACGGTTTATCCCGTTTGCTCGGATAATGCAAATTACAGCGACGGCGAAAATACCTACAGCGCAAAGGCGCTTTCCGAAAACGGTTTTGAGGCCGAGATAAAAGACCACTTTGCAACCTGCAAATTTAACCTTAAAAAGATTTAAAACAAGGTAGTGTGAACTATGAAAAAGCTACTTATAATCGGCGCTTCGGTGCTTCAGCTTCCCGCAATAAAGAAGGCAAAAGAGCTTGGCTTTTACGTGGGCGTTGTCGACTTTGACCCTAACGCCGTTGGAATAGCCTTTGCCGATGAATATTTTAACGTCAGCACAATTGATGCCGAGGCGGTTGCCAAGACAGCTTTGGACTTTGCGCCCGACGGCATTATGACGCTTGCAACCGATATGCCTATGCGCTCAATCGCGCGCGCAGGCGAGGTGACGGGATTACCCACAATAAGCTTTGACACCGCCGTAAAATCCACCGACAAGGGCGCGATGATACGCGCGTTTAGCGAGAGCGGCGTTGAGCATCCTTGGTTTTATATTGTGGAAAATAAAAATGAGCTTGAAAACTTGTCGAAAAAGATAGACTACCCCTGCATAATGAAGCCTACCGATAATTCGGGTAGCCGCGGAGTTGTGCTGTGCGATAGCGCCGCACAGCTTTTAGAGGAATATGAGTATTCAAAATCCTCGTCACGCGGCGGAAGCGTAATTGTTGAGGAATATCTCTCGGGTAGCGAGGTCAGCGTTGAGGTTATCGCGCTGGGCGGTGAGCCTCACGTCATTCAAATTACCGATAAAATCACAACGGGCGCGCCCCATTTTGTTGAGATGGGACACAGTCAGCCAAGTCGTTTGGCCAAGGCGGATTTAGACAAGATTGCCGACCTTGCGCGCCGCGCGGTTAAAGCGGTTGGCATTGAAAACGGCCCTGCGCACGTGGAAATTATGCTCACAAAAGACGGCCCCAAAATGATTGAGCTTGGCGCGCGCCTTGGCGGCGACTGCATCACCACGCATCTAACGCCGCTTTCAACGGGTGTTGATATGGTTGAGGCTTGTATACTGCTCTCTTGCGGTCAAACGC
>CAZDLQ010000043.1:4627-6912 GCA_964506315.1 uncultured Oscillospiraceae bacterium | reverse complement strand
GCGGTTTTAAGCCCCGAAAAGCTAAAATCATAGGGGGTGTCAAGATGCGGCCGCGGAAACTTGTAGGCGTTTATATCACCATCGCGTGAGAGCTTGTCAATCTCCACTCCGCCCGGATAGGAAAGCCCCATAGCACGCGCCGCCTTGTCAAAGGCTTCGCCTGCCGCGTCATCGCGCGTTTTTCCGATAACCTCAAACTCGGTGTATGAATGTACCAAAACAATGTGACTATGTCCGCCCGATGCAATAAGGCAAATAAACGGCGGCTTTAAATCGGTGTGCGCAAGATAATTTGCCGCAACGTGTCCACGCAGGTGATGCACGGGAACAAGCGGCTTACTGAGCCTTAGCGCCATGGCCTTTGCGTAGTTTACGCCAACAAGCAGTGAGCCGATAAGCCCCGGCGCTGCAGTAACGGCAATTGCATCAAGGTCGGCTTCATCCACGCCTGCCTCGTCAATAGCACGGCTTACGGTGTGAGAAATGCTCTCAATGTGCATACGCGATGCAATCTCGGGCACGACACCGCCAAAAAGTCGGTGCCGCTCTATTTGTGTTAATACGACGTTTGAAACAATCTCGCGTCCGTTTTTAATAACGGCGGCGGCAGTTTCGTCGCAAGAAGATTCTATCGCAAGTATTAGTGTATCCTTCATTTTGTCACCCTGCTTTAAAGCTTAATGTTCATAATATACGCGTCCTCAGAGGGAGCGGTATAAAATTTTTTGCGCTCACCGCAAACCGAAAATCCGCACTTTTCATAAAGCCCGCGCGCCGCGTCGTTGCTTTTTCTAACCTCTAAAAAAACGCTTGTAATACCGCTGTTTTTCGCAAGCACGCAAAGAGAATTTATAAGCTCGCTTGCAACCGACTGCCGTCTAAACTCGGGGAATACCGCAACGTTTGTAATCGAGCACTCGTCAAGCACACAAATTGAGCCTACGTACCCTGCAACCTCGCCGCCAATTTTGCAAACAAGAAACCGCGCGGCTTCGTTTTCAAGCTCGCTTTCAAGCGCCGCCTCACTCCAAGGAGAAGAAAAGCATAACGCTTCAAGCGTATGTATTTTTGGTATATCGGCGCGCGTCATGGCCGAAATCTCAAGCGTTTTCATTTAATTTTCTCCTAAAATGAGCTCTTTTATTTGTGAATATAACTGCTCGGCACAAGCCTTGTAAACTTCTAAAGACTGCATAAAAGGGTCACAAATTTCGGGGCTTGCGCAAACGATTTTGTCCTTGCACTCGGGGAAAAACCTACAAACTGCATCGGCGTGGCGTGCGCTCATTGTAAAAATCACGTCGGCCCACGCTGCTAAATCGCGCGATACCAACTGCGCCGCGTGCGGTGAAAGGTCAACACCGTAAAGCTCTTTTACGGCCAAAACAGCGTTGTCCGACGCGCGCTCGCCACCAAAGGCCGCAACGCCGCAGCTTTTAGCCTCGATCTCTAACGAATACTCGTCCGCAATATGACGGCAAATATACTGTGCCATAGCACTGCGGCAGGTGTTTCCCGTGCACACAAATAAAATACGCTTCATACTTTTCCTCACTATTTAATCTTGTCAAAAAGCGGCATAATTTTGTAAATTATAAGGGTTATAACTCGCGTTAAGGCGACGTCAAAAATAACAAATACCACGTTGCAGGCGGCTATAAACACTATAAGCCAAGTGGCTGTAAACTCGGCATACTCACCCATTAAATACTCTATTCCAAAAAGCAGTACCGATAAGCCTGCGCCAACCGCAATGCTTGCGTTAAATAACAGCATTTTTAAAACCCATTCAAGCACTCGACTTTTAAGGCGCTCAATAACCTCTTTTATAATGGGGTAATACCCAAATAAAACAAGGAAAGAAATTGTAGCGGTGTGGTCGGGCGATATAAAAAAGCTAAGTAGCGCAACTCCCAAATAAACAAGCAGTGCCCACTTTTTGCCAAGCCGCAAATTTATCGGAATAAGAAGCGCGCCTGCAAGGGCAGGGAAGGCAAACGACGCTATGGGAATAATGGCGGTAGCCGACATTACAACAAGCGAAAGTGCCATACATATTCCGCCAAGCGCAACCTTATAGCTGGCTCTCATTTTTATCACTCCCGATTATACGTTATAAGCATCTGATACAGTCGCCGCCCATAGCCTCACAGCAGCAGTCGCTGCACATAAGACAGTTGCACATATCGCAGGCATCGCAACCGCCTGCATTACCGCTTGTGCGGTAACCGCCGGGGTTGTACTGACCGCTTCTACGCGCAAACATTTGCTGATACGCCGCGGCG
>CAZDLQ010000043.1:0-4617 GCA_964506315.1 uncultured Oscillospiraceae bacterium | reverse complement strand
CGTATTCTCTATTTTGCGGCTCCATTCTTGTAGCGGTTTCAAAGTGGGTGAACGCGTCGTTCATCCAGCCGCGCGAGTAGAGGATAGAGCCCTTCAAGAAATGCCACTCGGCATTCCTACTATAAGAGGGAACACCCTCAAGAATTTCCTCGGCCTGCGCAATGCGCCGCTCATTTATAAGCCGCCTTACGTCAGCATACTGACTTTGCGAGTAGCCGCCCTGATAATACGAGCCGCCTTGATTTGAACTGCCCTGATATGCGCCGCCCCTTTTTCGCCTAAGCATTATTTCATCGTAAGCGGCGTTTATTTCGGCCATTTTAGCCTCGGCCTGCTCCTTTGAAATGCCTGAGCATACGTCGGGGTGGTATTTCCTGCAAAGCTCACGGTAGACGTCTTTTATTTTTTCGTCGCTGTCGCTCTCGCTAACTCCTAAAATCTTGTACGGATCCATTTAGAGCAAGCCTCCTTTCCTTCTTATCGGTAATATATAAAACCGCATCCTGCGTGTTTTTCAGTCCTAAAAAAATTATATTTTTGAGCACAGGCTCAAAGTGATATAGCTTTAATTTTAATATTGCATCCTGCGCCTCGCTTATGCAAACGTTAAGCGAAAACTCCGCCTGTTTTTTTGCATCGGCAATTTGCTCGTTTGACATCTTTTCACCCGTCTTAAGCGGATTAAAACTGCCTTTTTTTATGTCTTTTTCAAGATCATCGGCGGCGTCCAAAAGATAAATCCACCTGCCCAAAACGTACCCGAGCCGCGATAGCGCCTCACTTTGCTCGTCGGTCTTTGCAAGCAATGCGAAAAACTGTGATAACACGCTCGCGGTAGGGTCACAGCAAGCGTCAATACTGCTACCGTCGCTCTCGACGCGCTCCTGCTCTTTTATAAAGTTTTCAATAAGCCCCGCTTCTTTAGAAAGCTCTTTTGCAACCTTTTTGTAGCGCGGCTTTAAATATAAAAGCGCGGCGGCCTTTGGGGGCGAAAACTTATCTCTATCCTTTTTGTCGTCAAGCAGCTTAAAATAAAGCATCATAATGGCAAGCTTGGCACTGTATGAAAGCTGCTCACACTCTTTTACGCAGGTTCTTTTTGAAAATAATTTTGCGCCGCAACGGCAGGTTGTAAAACCGCAAAATTTTTCGTCAAGCGAAAGGGACAAAAGTGAAAAAAAGGTAAAATCGTAGCTTAGCGTCATACGAAGAATTGAGCCAAACCTACCCAGCGCACGACAAAAACCGCAGTAAACTGCGTTGTATGCGCTATATTCGCCCATTTTCAGTTCGGGCTTGTATACTCTTATGTATCCGAACACGCTTTTCTCCTTTTCGCTTTTTCTATATTGTAACCTAAAACGCGTCTAAAAACAACAAACAAATTGTTAATAGTTGTTTTTTTGACTGCGGCGCGCTTTGAAAAAATCAGTTAAAATTTTAGAGCATTCCTCTTGCATTATCGGCCCCTCTAATACGGGAATATGGTTAAACGGAACTTCGTATAAATTTATCGCCGAGCCGCAGGCGCCAAACCGCAAATCCCTCGCACCGTAAACCACACGGTCAATGCGCGAATTTATCGCCGCACCTGCGCACATGGGACACGGCTCAAGCGTTACATAAAGCGTGCAATTAAAAAGCCGCCAGCCGCCGAGTTTTTTACAAGCACGGTTTATTGCAATAATTTCGGCATGAGTCAGTGCGTTTTTGCTGGTTTCGCGCTTGTTGTAGGCGCGGCTAATAACCTTTTCCTCACCAAGCTCGTCTTTGTAAACAACAACCGCACCGACAGGCACTTCGCCAAGACTTGCTGCCTTTTGCGCCTGCTTTAAGGCAAGGCCCATATAATATGCGTCACTTTTCATAACGTACTCCTTATATCGAGATACTAAAAAAGGCATAAGAAATCGAAATAATTATAAAGAGAATTACCCAAAAGTTTGTAAAAACAACCGATGCCTTGCGTCCCGCTTTTATCTCCTTGCCCTTAAACTCAAAATTAAAACTGCCCTTTTTGCCGCTGTAGACTAAAACTATAAATAACGCGGCGATAATAACGGCCACAATCACAAAACTGAGTGCTGTGAGCCCTTTTTCAGCGTTTTGAGATGACGAAATTACAAGCGACACAAGCGAAAAGAGGTTGTTTACAAAATGAATTATTATAGACGCTAACGCACTTTTTGTTTTTACCGCCACAAAAGAGAGTACAAGTCCCATCACAAAGGCGTGCGGAAAGCTTTGGAACGCCGAATGTGCAAGCGAAAAAAACATCGCGCTTATAACTACGGCCGCCACGTCGCCGTATCGCCTAAGCCGCTCTAAAATGAGAAATCTAAACAAGAGCTCCTCTAAAATCGGAATTAAAACCGCAAACACCGCAAAAAAACAAACCGTTTCCATAGCACCCTGCGGCGCCGAAAGAGAGCTGGTTTTAACGTTAAAGCCTTCAAGTACGCTGTGTGTTAAATTCGCAACTATAGCCGAAACGGGAATAGATAAAATTCCCAACGCCACGTAATATAAAAACGCGTTTGCATCAACGCTCGGCCTCAGCGAGAGTAGGGAAGCGCGCTGCCGAAAAAGCTTGGATAAAACAAAGATGCAAAACAGTAGCGGCAAAACCGCGCTAATCAGCGTATAAATTACGTAAAACGCGCCGCCCTGCATTTTTGCAAGCAGCGCTTCGCCCTCAAGCGAGGTTACGGCTGAAAAAATGCTCAAAACAGCCGATGAAATAAGAAGCGAAACGGGAACAAAAAAACAAAGAGAAGCGCCGATTTTGGAAATGTCGCCCTTAAGGTCCGACGCGGCCTCCGCCGAAATAACGGGGCTAATGTCCATTTTAGTCACTCCTCTTTTTTTATTTATATGTCCTTTAAACGCTCAAAAAAGCTCTTGCGCTTTTCGTAAGAAGCCTCGGCAAGCGAGCGTTCAAGCTCTTTTAAAACTTCCTTTTGCTTCTTGGAAAGATTTTTGGGCACTTCAATGTTTACCGTGACGTACTGGTCGCCTCGCTGAGAGGAATTTAGGTGCTTAACGCCCTTTCCTTTAAGCCTAAAGGTAGTTGAAGGCTGTGTGCCTTCGGGAATTTTGTACTTAACCTTACCGTCAATGGTGGGAACGGTAAGCTCGTCACCGAGCGCCGCTTGAACGTAGGTTATGGGCACCTCGCAGTAAATATTAAAGCGGTCACGTTTGAAAAGCGGATGCGGACGAACCATAACGTCCACCAAAACGTCACCCGACGGGCCGCCGTTAATACCAACGTCACCTTGACCGCGAAGGGTAAGTGTTTGTCCGTCGTCTATTCCTGCAGGGATAGAAATATCAAGCTTGCGGCTGTGCCTAACCTGACCCGAGCCGCTACATTTTTTACAAGGATTAGTAACAATTTTACCCTTGCCCGAGCATCTCGGACAAGCGCGCAATGTGGTGGTCACACCAAACGGGGTACGCTGCTGCATTCTCACCTGACCGCTGCCGCCGCAATCGGGGCAGGTTTGAGGTGAACTGCCCTTTTGTGAGCCTGAGCCGCCGCACTCGCTGCATTCCTCTAAATGAGAAAATTCAATCGTCTTGTCAACGCCGTGGCAGGCCTGTAAAAAGTCAATAGAAATGGAAATCTCAACGTCGTTTCCTCTACGCGGCGCGTTGGGATTTGCTCTTCTACCGCCGCCACCGCCGAAAAATGAACCGAAGATGTCGCCTAAATCAAAGTCCATTCCACCGCCGAAACCGCCAAAGCCGCCACCGAAACCGCCGCCGTAGCTGCCGCCTGTGCCTGCGCCGTAATTTGGGTCAACGCCTGCGTGACCGAACTGGTCGTACCGTGCGCGTTTCTCTTTATCGGAAAGAATTTCGTGAGCCTCACTGACCTCTTTAAAATTCTTTTCGGCTTCCTTGTCGTCGGGATGCAGGTCGGGATGGTACTGCTTTGCTTTTTGGCGATAAGCCTTTTTAATTTCTTCGTCAGTAGCGCCCTTTTTAAGTCCAAGCACCTCATAATAATCGCGTTTTTCTGCCAAAATAATTCACCCTTACTGTAGCTTAAAAGCCATTATGCCGCCCGCTTTGGCGGGCGGCAAACGGTATTTTTGTTAGTTGTTTTCGCCGTCCTCTTTAACCTCGGAGAAATCAGCGTCAACGTAGTCCGCACCTGCGGCGCCCCCAGCACCTTGTGCATTAGGATCAGCGGCCTGCTGCTGTGCATTTGCTTGACTGTAAATCTTTTGCGAAACTGCATAGAATGCGTTTTGAAGCTCGTCTTGCTTTGTCTTGATAGCCTCGGTGTCGGTACCCTTGAGCGCCTCTTTAAGAGCCTCAAGCTTAGCGTTTAAGTCATTCTTGTCAGCCTCTTCAAGCTTGTCGCCAAGCTCACCGATGGTCTTTTCGGTTTGGTAAACCATTTGGTCGGCGTTGTTTCTAACGTCGATTTCCTCACGGCGCTTTTTGTCCTCAGCGGCAAACTGCTCAGCGTTTTGAACCGCCTTTTCAATGTCCTCCTTGGACATATTAGAGGAAGAGGTGATGGTGATCTTTTGCTCCTTGCCTGTGCCTAAATCCTTTGCCGAAACGTTTACGATACCGTTAGCGTCAATGTCAAAGGATACT
>CAZDLQ010000042.1:0-7118 GCA_964506315.1 uncultured Oscillospiraceae bacterium | reverse complement strand
CCGTCGGCGGTTATGTGAATGTCGGTTTCAATAGCAAGGCCGTGCTCTATCGCCTTTTTAAAGGCAGGAATTGAGTTTTCGGGCGTGTCCTCGTACACCGAGTGCAGTCCCCTGTGCGCAATATACATATTTTGCATAAGCTTCCTGTCGGGGTGACGGCGCGCGGCGGGAAACACCAAAAACAGCACAAGCGCTACAAGGCACAAAAGCACGATTAAAATAATTACAAACGGCATTTTTTAGTCCTCAACGTCAAAGTTTTCTAAGAGCGATTTTGATGCCTGCGGCTTGCAGTCGCCGTGCTTTACAAAGCACATCGTCACAAACGAAAGCGCCGAGAACAGCACTGCATAAGGGAACAGCACGTTATATCCAAAGCCGAGCTTGTCAATTAAAAGGCCCGAGAGAAGCGGTGTTGTAATTTGTGCCGCCATTGAAAATGTATAGTAATAGCCTGTGTATTTTCCAACGTCCGCGCCGCTGCTCATCTCCACAACCATCGGGAAGGAGTTTACGTTTATAGCCGCCCAGCCCACGCCGACAAGTCCGAAAATTGCGTACATAACAGGCGTTTGCTCTCTTATGAAAATTGCAACAGCGTAGCAAACGGTCATAAGCGTAATGCCGAGTAAAACCGTCTTTTTTCTACCAAGCTTGCCCGAAATAAATCCGAGCGGAACAAAGGCAATAATTGCCGCAATGGTAGCGGTAAGTAAATAGCTCGACGATGCCGAAAGGTCAACGTCCCAAATCTCCATACAGTAGCGGGAAAAAGCGGTTGTAACGGCATTGTATGCCATAAACCAAAGGAATACCGAAACGAGAATTAAAACAAGACTGCGAAAAACGTCCTTCGGCATTTTCTTGCCGACGTTTTGCTGCTCCTCGGGCTCGTCCACAACGTGCGGTAATTTATTTTCCTTAACGGTTAACACCATCACGATAACCGAAATCAGCATAAACGCCGCAATTACTATAAAGACGGGAATAAACGACTGCCCCTCGGAGTACACGCTCTCACCAAGCTCGTTTTTCTCGCTTTTAAGCATAAACATCATAACGCCTGTTGCAAAAATTGCGCCGATGTAGCCGACTAAATTTATGATAGCATTTGCCTTACTGCGAAGCGGTTTTTCGGTAACGTCGGGCATATAGGCAACGGCAGGGGTTCTATAGGTCGCCATTACGATAAGGATAAGCAGCAGCGACACGAAAAAGCCCCAAAAGTTCTTTTGCTCCTGGAAAATGCCCATTACAACCATCAGCACAACCGCGCCGAGCGTTCCTGCTAAAATGTACGGCGTTCTCTTGCCAAGACGGGTGCTTGTCTTGTCCGAAATGGCGCCAAAAAGCGGCAGCATAAAGATAGCCAAAACGTTGTCTATCGACATTATGGCGTTTGCTTCAAAGGTTTTAAGCCCGAAAACGTTTTCAAGAATGTACGGAATAACCTGGTCGTAAAACTGCCAAAAGGCAAGTATCGACATAAATGCAAAGCCGATAAGTATGGTGCGCTTGTAGTTAAGCTTCATTTGTTTTTCCCCTTTTTTAGTTTTGTTTTCTTACAATGGAGTATTCATCACCGAATCGGAAAAACGGGCATTCCCTGCGCGTATGCGAAAGAAAGCCCGCCATCTCATCTTCGTCTAAATTGACGTCACACACGTAACTTTCGGTGTCATCATCATATACAAAATTTGCACAAAGCTCACATTGTGAGCTTTGTGAATATTTTTCATTAGACATATTATAAGCCTCTCAAAAAATCAATAAACCTGCTAAATCTACTCTTTCTCGGTCCCCATTTTGAGCCGACCGACTTGTGCAGCCTGCGGTTTACAACCACAGGTTTCAGCGGCTCTCGCCGTCTTTTTCTTGCCTTGCCGCTTGCGCCGCTACGCGCGACTTGCGGCCTCTCAAAAAAATTCTACGTTGCTGTGCTCGCTCGCGTTTTCGCTCACGCTCTCAGCTTCCTTAGCCTCGCCCGCACTCTCTACCGCTACAGCAGCCGGTGCCTCGCCGCCCTCGGAAAGACCTGAGACCACCTTTACAACGCTGTCAAGATTAAGCTCAACCGTCTTAATTCTATTTTCGCAGGCGCGAGCCATATCGGCAAGGTTGCTCTTAAGAGTTTGTACCTCGCTTTGAGCCACTCTAACCTCGCCAAGCATTGCGATAGCGCTGGCCTCGGTTGCCCTGCGAATCTCGGCCGCCTCAAGCTGTGCCTTGCTGACAATGTCAGCGGCCATGCTCTTAGCTTCCATAATAGTCTTTCCAACGTCTTTGGAAATTTCAGCGTATTTTTTACATTCCTCAGCGTAAGCCTCATTCTCCGAGATAAGCTTTGCAATTTGCTCGTTTTTAATGTTAAACTCGCGCTCGTTGTCGAGCATAATTCTACGGCTTTCGTTTATTTCCTCAAACAAACGGCTTCTTTGAATTTCAGCATCGGCAACCTCGGCCTCAAGCTGTTTATTCTTTTCTTCGAGCTCTTCCCTTGTCTTTATAAGAAGCTCGTTTTCGGCAGCTAATCTATCCCTTTCGGCAGTAAGCGCCTCAATTTGCTCGGCGGCCTCTTTCTCGTTTGTGTCCTTTTCAAGATTCAACTGATAAATATAATCAATAACATCCTTTTTATTAAAGCCCATTGCCTGTTTTCTGAAATTTTCCTGCATTTTACTCTCTCCTGCGTTATTATTTTAATGTATGCGCAATGTCGATTTTTGTTACAATTTTAAACATAATAAATTGTAGCACAATTCTTTCAAAAAAACAATACCCTATAACTTACCCCAAAAAATATCACCACCCCAAAATCTTGGGGTGGCGATGCTTTTTACCTTTAATCTATCGCGCCTACGATATGTCTTGCGGCATAAATTCCGCTTGCCGACGCATGCGAAAGCGAGTGAGTAACGCCGCTTCCGTCGCCTATTACGTAAAGTCCCTTTAATGAGGTTTCGAGGTTCTCGTCAATCTCGACTTCCATATTGTAGAACTTAACCTCAACGCCGTAAAGCAGGGTATCGTCGTTTGCAGTACCGGGTGCAACTTTGTCAAGCGCGTAAATCATTTCAATAATGCCGTCGAGTATTCGCTTGGGGATAACAAGCGAAAGGTCACCTGCCGTTGCATTTAAAGTAGCGTTTACAAAGCTTTCACGAATTCTCGAATCGGTGCTTCGCTGACCTCTTATAAGGTCACCGAAACGCTGTACCATAACACCGCCGCCAAGCATATTAGAAAGCCTTGCAATGCTCTCGCCGTAGCCGTTACTGTCCTTAAACGGCTCGGAAAAATGCTTTGACACAAGCAGCGCAAAGTTGGTGTTCTCGGTGTGCATTTTGGGGTCCTCGTAGCTGTGACCGTTAACGGTAACAATTCCGTTGGTGTTCTCGGTTACAACCGCGCCGTGCGGATTCATACAAAAGGTTCTTACAAGGTCTTGGAACTTGGCCGTTCTATAAATAATCTTGCTCTCGTAAAGCTCGTCGGTAAGATGCGCAAAAACCTCATGCGGAAGCTCAACTCGCACGCCGATGTCAACTCTATTTGAGCGGCTCTTAATGCCGAGCGACGAGCATACGCTCTCCATCCATTTACTGCCGCTTCGGCCAACCGAAATAATACACTTGTCGCAGGTGTATTTATCCTTTTCGACCGAAATTTCATAGCCGCCGTCGGTTTTCTCAACCTTGTCAACTCGGCTGTTAAAGAAAAAGCTAACCGATTTTGAGAGAAGGCTGTAAAGATTTTCAAGCACAACGTAGTTTCTATCGGTGCCGAGATGCCTTACCGAAGCGTCCAAAAGATGCAGTCCGTTTTGCAGGCAAAGCGTTCTGATTTTGGAGTTTGAGGTGGAGTAAAGGCGCGTGCCCTCTCCGCCGTTTTCAAGGTTTATCTTGTCAACGTACTGCATAAGCTCGGTTGCAGTTTCCTTGCCAACGTACTCGTGCAGGCTGCCGCCGAAATTGTTTGTAATATTGTATTTTCCGTCCGAAAATGCGCCCGCACCGCCAAAGCCGTTCATAATAGCGCAGGTTTTGCAGTTAATACAGCTTTTAACCTTTTTGCCGTCAATGGGGCATTTTCTCTTCTCTAACGGGGCGCCCGCCTCAAAAACTGCGACCTTTAATTCGGGTGCAAGCTTTAAAAGCTCGTACGCCGAGTAGATGCCGCCGGGGCCTGCTCCAATTATAATTACGTCAAATTTGTTTTGATTCATTGGTCGTACACTTCTCCAATTTAAAATTTAAGGGGTCACTTTATTTGCCCGTTGAGCCAAAGCCGCCGTCGGCACGCACTGTGTCACTAAGCTCCTCGGACTCTACAAACTCGGCGGTTAGATACGGCACAATTACAAGCTGTGCAATTCTATCGCCTGGGTTTATCGTAACGTCGTTAAGGGAATGATTATGCAGTGCTACCATAATTTCGCCGCGATAGTCGCTGTCGATTACGCCCACCTTGTTTGCAGGGGCAACGCCGCTTTTGCAGGCAAGCGAGCTTCGCGCAAAAATAAGCCCAACGTACCCTTCGGGTATCTCGGCGGCTATGCCCGTCGGGATAAACTTGGTGGCGCGGGAATAAATGCGCACCTTCTTTTCGAGCGCGGCATAAAGATCCGCACCTGCGGCGTATGGGGTTTGATACGCTGGCGCCTGCGCCTCGGGACGAAGCTTTTTAAATTTTACGGTAGGTTTCATAAAATCCCTCTTTTCACTACCTTCTAATTATACGAAAATCACCGCGCATTGTCAAGTTAGACCCCTCATTGACGAGCGATTTGTATTGTGCTATTATATATAGGAAGGATTTTTTAAAGGAGGGCTTTTTATGGCGGAAATTTATGTGCTTAACGTTCCCGAGTGTCAAAGCGTGCTTGAGTCACTTTTGCCCAAAATAAGTGAAAAGCGCCGCGCGGCAGCCGAGCGTGTTGCTATAAGAAATAAAAACGCCTCTTTAGAAAAAATCGCATCCGAAGTCCTTTTGGCCTACTCGCTAAAGCAGGCGCTCCCCTTATCCTACAAGCTTCAAAAAAACGGCAAGCCGTATATCCCCACCCTGCCGTTTTTCAATATTTCACATTCGTTTCCGTTTGTAGCCTGCGCCGTTTCAAACAAAGAGGTCGGCGTGGATATTGAAAAGGTTTCGCGAATGAAAACCACCCTCTCCCGCCAAATCCTCTCGGACACCGAATATAAAAATTCCGAAACCGTTTCGGGCGCAAAGCTGCTTACTTTGCTTTGCGAAAAATGGGTGCGTAAAGAAGCCTACCTTAAAATGCTCGGCACAGGGCTCAGGCGCAGTATGACCGATTTGACCTTTGTAGGTGACGAGCTCGAGGGCGAGGAAATTTTTTCGCGCGTTTATCCTATATACAGCCACCTTCTCTCCTTTTGCCGCAGTGAAAAAGTCCCCGTTTCCATCATTCCCGTCACCGCAAACGATTTAATAGAACATTTCGCCTTATCCCCCGAACAAGATTAAAGTATATTACATAAAAACCTCTCCCTAAAATCAGGGGGAGGTTTTGTTTTCCCCAGCGTTTATTTAAACAATGTAGGGCGCGTTCTCATTGCGACTCGGTCACCTCGCGGTTCTAACAGCCCACTGGGCTGTTATTCATTGCCGCTCGGCCGCTTTGCTACCTTTACACAAGGAGGGCTTCCCTACAATTCTATTGAACGTAAATTCAAACCGTAGGGTGCGGCGCTTGTCGACGCGCCGACAAATAAAACGGAACGTCATAAATGTAGCAAAGCGGCGGCGAGGAAGTGAATGACAATCCAGTGGATTGTCAGAGCCGAGCCGTGACCGAGCCAAAGCGAGAACGTTCCCTACAAATTCTATCAAACGTAAACTTAAACAATGTAGGGACCGACATCCTCGGCGGTCCTAAAAACATAAAAGTTAAACGGGCGAACACTGTTCGCCCCTACGATATACAGCGAATGTAAATTTGCTCGCCGCGCTTCGCCATGTCCTCGGCGGCCCTAAAAACAAAGTTTACTTAATATTTACAAATCAAAACGGTTATGCTATAATGATTTTGCGACACAATTGAACTATGTTAATTACGATGGGATTGTATTTTTATTTAGGTAAAAATGCATTCTCTACTTTTGCATTCCATCGTGATTAGCAAAAAATTGTGTCGCAGCAATCGGAGATGCGTTTTTCGGTGCGTAGCTTCGGCTGCGCACTTTTTTATTTTTATGGAGGTTTTTAGAATGGGTAGAGATTGGAACAGTATTATGTTTGATAACATTGGTGAAAAAATAAAAAAAGTAGCTAAAGTTACTGCGTGGATTGGAATTGTAGTCAGCATTATTGGCGGAATCGTATTGTTTTTTTGGGGTCTTATTGAATTAGAATATCTATGGTTTCTTATATTCCTTGCGCCTATTACGGTTGTTGTCGGCTGTATAATGGCGTGGTTGTCAGTTATAATGTTGTATGGCTTTGGTGAGCTTATTGAAAATAGTAAAAAAACTAATAAAGAGATTAGAGCGTTAAATGCGAAAAAGGTGCAAACTGAAAAAAATGCTCAAACCATAAAGGTAGAAAAAAGTCGGAAAGATAATGATTTTGAAAGAAAAGAAAACATACAACAGCCGCAAAAAGAGAAAGCCCCAAGCGAAAAGCTAGGAACGATTGTTAAAATGGGTGCACACAGAATAGAAGAATGTGATATTTGTGGAGAAGAAAAGATGACTGCTCCTTGTGATGTGAAAAACAATTTGGGCGTAGATATTAAAAGGAATATATGCGCAGATTGTATAAGCGAGCGGTTTTTTGTTGATATAAAGAGTGAAAATCAAGAAAACGACTTAGAATCAGAAATTGTTTGCCATAACTGTAAAAGTGATTTAAGTTTTATGGGATATACCGAAGATGATTTAAAAGAAAACCCCACATGTCCGTTTTGTAACGAGAGAATAAACCTTTAATAAAAAAGCCGCCTGTGAGGGCGGCTTTTTCTTGGCTCCCTCTGACGAGGGAGCTGGCAAAATCGAAGATTTTGACTGAGGGAGAGAAAATCGTTGTTTTTTGTGTTTCAACATTTTCTCTCCTTCCGTCACGGCTAACGCCGTGCCACCTTCCTCGTCAGAGGA
>CAZDLQ010000041.1:0-7369 GCA_964506315.1 uncultured Oscillospiraceae bacterium | reverse complement strand
ATGAGTTTTATAAAGGCCAAATGCGCGATTTCTATCTCACGCTTGACGACCTGCCCGGCCCCGTTGTTTATAAAAACGATGAGCTTGTCAGTATGATACGTGAAACCGAGAAAAATTTTACTTACGACCAAAAATATCGCGCGTTTAACGAGAGATTTAACAGCTTCAACGACCAAAACAGCAGTAAAAGAGTATGGAGAGAGTGTGTAAAATAATGCACAAACTAAAAAAGCTTTTTGCAAACCTAAAAAAGACAATCAAAGAATGTGTTGCAACGGGTTATAGCAGTTTCTTTTATTACAATGGAAAAATCCGTGCAAACTGGGTGCTTTTTGAGTCAAGAAACGGACTCGACCTTGCGGGAAATATATTTTATTTGCTAAAAGAAATTAGAAACGGAAATTATCCCTCATATAAGGTTTACCTTTCGGTTTGCAAAGGCACTGAAAAAAAGGCAAAAGCCCTTCTTTCAACCTATAATATTGACGGCGTCACCTTGGTAAGACAAGGCTCGTATAAGTATTTTAAACTGCTTGGTACAGTTAAATTTATTTTTACCGACACCTCACTGCCGCGCACCTATATCAAAAAGCAGGGACAGGTGTTTACAAACACTTGGCACGGCACTCCTTTAAAGAAAATGGGCAAGTATAATATCCCCGAGCGTCACTCAATGGGTAATGTTCAAAGATGTCTGCTTTTCTCGGATTATCTTATTTTCCCAAACGATTATATGCGCGAAAAAATGCTTGAATCGTATAATATCGACACTCTTTATAAGGGTACGGTATTGTGTGAGGGCTACCCGAGAAACACCGCATTTTTTGATGCTGAAAACGCCCAAAAGGTTAAAAAAGAGCTTGGCTTTGAAGGCAAAAAGGTTTACGTTTATATGCCCACATGGAAGGCTGAAAATATAGGTAAAACCCTTGACGCTTCTCTTAAAGCTCTAAACCAAACTCTTAAAGAAATTGATGAAAAACTCACCGACGACGAAGCTTTCCTTCTAAAGCTTCACCCGTTTGTAAAAGCAAACGCGAGTGTTTCCGGTTTTAAGCATATAAAATCCTTCCCCGAGGCAAGAGAAGGCTATGAGGTTTTGTCGGCTTGCGACGTGCTTGTAACTGACTACTCAAGCGTTTTCTTTGACTTTGGCTCGTCAAGAAAAAAGATTGTGCTTTTCACACCCGACGAGGAAACCTACGACTCGCAAAGAGGCTTTTATTTCCCGCTTTCCGACCTTCCGTTTGAAAATACCGCAACGGTCGACGCGCTGGTAGCGGCACTTCGCAGTCCTAAAAATTACGACGACAGTGAATTTGTAGAAAAGTTTTGCCAATACGATAATAAGGACGCTTCCAAGAAAATTCTCAGTAAAATCTTAAAGGGAGAGGACACCTGTAAGGTGTACGAACTTCCTAAAAGCGATAAGAAAAAGGTACTGCTTTACTGCGGCGCGCTCCTTCAAAACGGTCTTACCGCCGCGCTTAAAAACATCTTGGGACTTATCGACCTTACCGAGCGCGACTACTATTTTGTCTTTAAGCAGTCGGCCTTTAAAAACCACCCCGAAAGACTCGACGCCATTCCCGAAAACGTAAAGCTTTACAGTATCGCAAGCAATATTTCCTACGCTCCGTTTGAAGGCTTTATGCTCTTTTTGTACTATAAGTTCAATATGCACGGCAAGCTTATAAAATGGGCAGTAGACCGAATTTACCGTAGGGAATTTGAAAAGCATTTTAACAGCTTTGATATGGACTACGTTGTCAATTTCAGCGGCTATGATAAATATATTATTAGACTGCTCGGCGAGTTTAAATGTAAAAAAACAATTTTTGTGCATAGCGATATGCAAAAGGAAATTTCCGAAAGAAATAATCAACATAGATATACACTGAAACAGGCTTATAGAGAGTCCGATAAGGTTGCCGCAGTAACCGAGGCTATGATTCCTGCAATCGTTTCCATTAGCGGTAGAAAGGATAATGTCGTTACTGTAAGCAATAGCTTTGACGCTAAAAGAGTGCGCGAAAACGCATTAAGAGATATCGAATATCAAAAGGATACAAGAAGCAGTATCCATCACCCCTGCGGCATTGAGGGTATCCTTTCAAGCGATGCTAAGAAATTTATCTCAGTAGGTAGATATTCGTCCGAAAAACAGCACTTTATGCTAATCGACGCTTTTGATGAATATTACAAGCAAAATCCAAATAGTTATCTTATTATAATAGGCGGCTCGGGTAATCTTTACGGTAAAACCGTAAGCTATGCAAACTCCAAGGAAAGCTCGCAAAACATCGCTCTCTTGTGGTCAGTGCAAAACCCAATGCCTATTTTAAAGAAATGCGACCTCTTTATTTTAAGCTCTAAATATGAAGCACTCGGTCTTGTGCTGCTCGAAGCGGACGCATTAGGCGTTCCTTGCATTTGTACCGAAATGGACGGGCCTAAACAGCTTCTTTCTAAATATGGCGGAACTATGGTTGCAAACAGTAAGGACGGTATCCTCTCGGGTATTCGGCTTTTTGAAGAGGGCAAAGTGAGCGCTATGAATATTGATTTTGATAAGTATAATAAGCAGGCAATTTCCGAATTTGAAGGTTTGTTTTGCTAATTTAAGGTGATTTAATGAAAAGATTTTTAAGCGACTTAAAAAAGTACAACCCATACGCTATGTATGCGGCAAAGGCGGAGCTTAAATCCAGCGTAGCCGATTCCTACCTAAACTGGCTGTGGTGGATTTTAGACCCGATTTTGTTTATGCTGATCTATTCGTTTGTGGTACAGCTCGTATTTAGCAGTAGGGAACCGAATTTTGCGGTTTTTGTTTTTATCGGTCTAACCGCTTGGGACTTCTTTAATAGAACAATAACCAATAGCGTAAAGCTCGTAAAAGCAAATAAAAGTACGGTAACAAAAATCTATATTCCCAAATACACCTTGATTTTAATTAAGATGTACGTAAACTTCTTTAAAATGCTCATATCCTTCGGCCTTGTAATTGTGAGTATGATTTTAAGCGGGGTAGAGGTTGGCTTTAATTTACTGTATATTCCGCTGATTTTGTGTGTGCTTTTTGCCGTAACCTTCGGCTTCGGTCTTATCTTTATGCACTTCGGCGTGTTTATTGAGGACCTTTCAAACGTCGTTACAGTACTGCTTAGACTGGTGGTCTATATGTCGGGCGTTTTCTATTCAATTTAGGATAGAATCGGCAAGGTAAGCGGTCTTGTAGCAGGTCTTTTAAATAACGTAAACCCGCTCGCTCTTATTATTTCATCACTGCGAGATATAATGCTTTACAATAGAGCCCCCGACGTGCTAATGCTCTTAGTGTGGCTTGTGGTTGGCGTTTTAATTTCGGCCCTCGGCGTGTCGGTAGTTTATAAATACGAAAACAGTTATACAAAGGTGATATAATGAGTACTGCAATATCAGTTAGAAATTTAAGTATATCGTATAAAAGCCTTAAAGCCGTTTCCTCAAAACGCGCAATTTTTTCGTTTGGAAAAAATAAGCTTGAAACCTTTGAAGCCGTCAAAAACGTGTCCTTTGATATAGAAGAGGGACAGGTTGTCGGCCTTATCGGTAAAAACGGAAGCGGAAAATCAACCCTGCTTCGCTCGGTTGCGGGCATTTTCTCGGCTGATAGCGGTGAAATTGACCTTTACGGTAAAAGCGTTTCGCTGCTTTCCATCGGCGTCGGCTTTAAAACTAACCTTTCGGGTAGAGATAATATCTTTCTGTCAGGTCTTTTAATGGGCTTTAAAAAGGCGGAAATTGAAGAGAAGCTTGACGCTATTATCGAGTTTTCCGAGCTTGGTAAGTTCATTGATAAACCCGTTAAAACATATTCGAGTGGTATGTATAGTAAGCTTGCCTTCTCAATAACCGCAATAATGGAAACCGATATAATGCTCATTGACGAGGTTTTGAGCGTCGGCGATGAAAAGTTCAAGAAAAAAAGCTACGAAAAAATCAAAGAGCTTATAAGCGATAAAACAAGAACCGTTATTATCGTTTCGCACAATTCGGATACCCTTAAAAAGCTTTGCGACCATATCATTTGGATAAATGACGGAGTTTTAATGATGCAGGGAACAACCGACGAGGTGCTTCCCAAGTATAAAGAATTTATGAAAATCTAAAAGGAGAGCTATCCTTGAAAACGGATTTACTTTCATATTTAAGCGAAAAAATGCCCGAATTTTCAAAGGGACAAAAAAAGATAGCCGCTTATCTTATCGAGCGTTTCGATAAGGCAGCCTATATAACCGCGTCAAGACTCGGTGAGGCAGTAGGCGTCAGCGAGTCAACCGTCGTGCGCTTTGCAAGCGAAATCGGTTTTGAGGGCTATCCTCAAATGCAAAAGGCGCTTCAAGAGGTTAGCCGCAATATGCTTACCGCCGTTCAGCGAATGGAGGTTGCAAGCAGTAGTATTGATGCCGATGACGTGCTAAATAAGGTGCTTCACTCGGATATTGAAAAAATTCGCAAAACCTTAGAGGAAATCAGTAAGAGTGACTTTGATAAAGCGGTTGACAAAATTATAAACGCAAAACAAATTTACATTATCGGAACGGGTAGCTCGTCGGCTCTCGCAGGCTTTTTGACTTACTATCTAAACCATATTTTTGATAATATAAGGGTGGTCAATTCCTCAAGCATCGGTGATGTTTTTGAGAATATTCTCTCTATCGGAGAGGGCGACGTGCTAATCGGTCTTAGCTTTCCGAGATATTCTAATAGAACCGTTAAGGCTATGCGCTACGCGTCGGATAAAAAGGCAACCGTTGTTGCTATAACCGATAGCGCAAGCTCGCCAATTGCGGCCTGCGCTCACCATTTGCTTATCGCAAGAAGTGATATGGCTTCCTTTGTTGACTCGCTTGTAGCACCCTTAAGCCTTATAAATGCGCTTATCGTTTCACTCGGACTTCGCCGTAAGGAAGAGGTATCCAAAAAACTTCAACAGTTAGAGGCCTTGTGGCAGGAGAACGAGGTTTACGACCATATAAATTCAAAGGAAAATCAGCCTAATGGATGATGTAATAGTAGTAGGCGGCGGCGCTTCGGGGCTTTTTGCGGCAGGTATGTCGGCTATGATGGGCAAAAAAACGCTCCTAATAGAAAAAATGTCGCGCACAGGTAGAAAAATTCTTGTAACAGGTAAGGGAAGATGTAACGTAACCAATAACTGTGATATACAAACAGTTATGAATAATACCATCTCTAATCCTAAGTTTTTGTACAGTGCGCTTGATGGCTTTGCTCCGCAGGATACAATGGACTTTTTCGAAAGACTCGGTGTCCCTCTTAAAACCGAAAGAGGCAATAGAGTGTTTCCTGTGTCGGATAGAGCGATGGATATTGCCGACGCTTTGCTCAGCTTTTGCAAGCAAAACGGTGTAAAGGTTTTAACCGATACAGCAGTAACCGAGCTTTTGTGTGAAAACAACGAGGTAACGGGCGTTAAAACCGCATCAGGTCATTCTTTTAATGCAAGCTCTGTAATTATCGCAACAGGCGGTATGTCATACTCAAAAACAGGCTCAACAGGTGACGGATATAAACTTGCAAAAAGCGTGGGACACAGCGTTATCCCACCTCGCCCCTCGCTTGTTGGTCTAAAAACAAAAGAAACTGACGCCAAAGAAATGCAGGGGCTTTCACTTAAAAACACCGCGCTTGTGCTTAAAAATAACAAGACGAACAAAATCCTCTATCGCGATATGGGCGAAATGCTCTTTACCCATTTTGGCGTTTCGGGGCCAATGGTGCTTTCGGCAAGCGCTTATGTAACACAGCACGTGTCCGATTATTCCATAGAACTCGATTTAAAACCTGCACTCTCTTTAGAGAAGCTTAACGAGAGAATATCTCGCGATTTTGAGCAAAATATAAATAAAGATATAGCAAATTCACTCGGCGCACTATTGCCGCGTGCTATGATTCCTGTTGTGATAAATAGAGCAGGTATTGACCCAAGAAAAAAGGTAAACCAAATAACGCGGCAGGAAAGACAAGCCTTGTGTGAAACGGTAAAGTCACTTTGCTTTAATATCGCTGGTAGGGAAGACATTGAAACGGCAATTATTACTGCAGGCGGCATCTCAACCGCCGAAATTAGTCCTAAAACTATGGAGTCGAAGCTTGTAAAGGGATTATACTTTACAGGAGAAGTTATCGACGTTGACGCCTGCACAGGCGGATTTAACCTACAAATTGCTTTTTCAACTGCCTACGCGGCGGCAATGAACGCTTAAAAAGCTTAAATGAAAGGGAAAATATGTTATATTCAATCGCACGTTTTATCGTGACACCGATTATGCATCTTTTAATCGACGTCAAATATGAAGGACAGGAAAACCAAAAGGCAAGCGGAGGATATATCCTTTGCGCAAATCACCGCGCTTGGTGGGATCCTATCCTTGTTGCTTTCGGCATAAAAAAACGTCATATAACCTTTATGGCAAAAAAAGAGCTGTTTAAATTTAAGCCCTTCGGTGCTCTTATAAGAGCATTCGGCGCTTTTCCGATAAATAGAGGCGCCGCCGATTCGGGTGCCATCAAAAATGCCGAGGAAATTGTGAAAAACGGAAAAATTCTTTTGATTTTCCCCGAAGGCACACGCTCTAAAACAGGTGAGCCGCTTAGAGCAAAATCGGGCGCGGCTTATATTGCGGCCGAAGCAGGCGTGGATATTATCCCTGTTGCAATATGCTATGAGGGCAAATATTGTATAAGAAAAAAGGTAACGGTTTGCTACGGTAAACCCATTAAAAGTGACGAAATTGTTATTCGCAAAGAAAACAAATCAGCCGATGCAAAAAATGCTATGGGACTCGTGTTTGGTAGAATTGTCGATATGCTAAATTCTCATTTAGGCACAAATTATACCGTTAAATAAAGGCAGGAAAATAAATGAAAACCAAGATAACAGTTGCAAAAACCGCAGGCTTTTGCTTTGGCGTCGATAGAGCAGTAAACCTTGTAAACGAGCTTATTGATAAGGGCGAAAAGGTATGCACCTTAGGTCCTATTATCCATAATCCCCAAATGGTTGAAAATTTAAGCCGACGCGGCGTGGTATCGGTCGATTCTCTTGACCGCGTGCCCGAGGGTTATACTGTTGTAATTCGCTCGCACGGTGTGCCTAAAAGCGTCTATGATTATCTTGAAGAAAATAAAATTAAGTACCTTGATGCAACCTGCCCCTTTGTGTCCAAAATTCACAAAATTGTAAATGAAAACTCCAAAAACGGAGAGACAATTTTAATTGCAGGAAACGAAAAACACCCCGAGGTGCAGGGAATTATAGGGCATTGTAACGGAAAGTCTTATGTTTTTGCCGACGCAAATG
>CAZDLQ010000040.1:0-7412 GCA_964506315.1 uncultured Oscillospiraceae bacterium | reverse complement strand
TGAATAGTGAAGAAGTAAAGGTATCCGCTTCGCGGATGATTTAAAACTTATTGTGAGAGTTCGAATTCATACACAAAAACGGCAAAAATATTTTTTATAGCCCATACACAAACAAAAAGCACCCTTACGGGTGCTTTTTGTTTTATATAAAATATTCAGTTTACAACCTAATATAAACCGCCAAGAGTAAGAACGCTACCGACAAAATAAACAGCAGCACTTGGAACAGTCCCGTCTTTTTAAGCCACTGCACGTAGCTTACCTCAGCAACGCCGAGTCCTATGACAAGCGTGCCGCAGGTGGGGTAGAGCACGTTAGTGTAACCGTCGCCGAAAAGGAAGGCCAAAATAATAATATTGGTGCTGATGCCTTCAAGCGGCGAAAGAGTGAATAGCGGAATTAACAGTAGCGCCTTTGCAAGCGAGCCGGGGATAAAAAACTCAAATACAAGAATGAGTAAATAGAGTAAAATAACGGTAAGATACGGCGACTGCCCGTTCATAAAGGTGTAGCAGTAATGGAACAGCGAGTGAAGAATATTTCCGCACTCGGCGATGTATTTTACGTTAAATGCAAGCAGTATAATTACAATAGACGGGGACAAATCCTTTGCGCCCGATAAAAAGCTTTTTGCCGCCGCCTTAAAGCTTCCAAGCGATTTTGTTCCGATTATAAACGCGCCGATTATGAAGGTGAGCGCCATTAAAACCATTCCGATGCCAAGATCGGCAATAAACGGAATTGAAGAAGCGAGCACAATAACCAGTAGCACGCTTGCAAACAAAGCGAAAATTGAACGCGCCTTTTTTTGATAAACCTCGCGCTCCTCGCTTGAAAGCGGTGCGATGGTTTGCTCGGCGTCTTTTTTGCGGTTTGCCTTCTCGTCACGCTTTGCCATAATGACAAGGTAAATTGAAGTGAGTACATATAAGATAATGAAGATAATCACGCGGTACCAAAGCCCGTCCATAATGCTGACGCCCGCAAGGTCGGATGCAACGCCAACGGTAAAGGGATTGAAGGTCGCGGTGGTGAAGCCAACGCCGGTTGTGATAAGAATAAGGCTGACCGCTTGGGCGTTGCTCCAGTTCATTGCCGTTGCAAAGGATAAGAAAATCGGGAACAGTATAAGTAGCTCTTCCTGAAGTCCAAAGCAGGATGCAAGCAGCATCATAAGCAGCGTAATGATCCAAATAAGCTTGTAGCGCTTGCTGAAAAACTTATCAATAATAACCTGCACGATGGCGTAAAGTCCGCCGCTTTTGTCAAGCACCTTAAAGCTGCCGCCCAAAATGAGCAGTACGGCAATAATTTGTATAACGTTAAAGTTTCCCGAACCGATTATGAGCGCCTCAATCGGAGCCGAAATCCAGCGGTATGCGGGAAGCCGCGTGGTGCTTTCGATAAGCGTAAACGAGTCGGGAATTATCTTGCCGCTCTCGTCAAACTGATATGTACCCGCGGGAATAACAAAGGTGAGTATTCCCACAAAAATAATAACGCCAACTAATATTGAGCAAATGGTTAAAAAGCTTTTTAAGCCGAATTTTATGTCTTTATTAAGCTGTTTGTTTTCAGTCACTTTACTTACCGTCCTCTTTTTTTGGAGTGAAAATTAAATCAATCATTTTCTCCCTGTAAATCAGCGCAAACACCACGCAAACAATAACAAATAACAGCGTCAAAAACGAGACGACGGGAGATGATGTGGTGGTAATTTTTGTGCCGAGCCAAAGCGTAACCACAACGTCGGGAATAGGGCCGAGCAGGGTTACAAGCGAATATTTCCACCACTTCATACCGCTGTTTGCCGCCACCGTGTGAATGAGCAAAAACGGAATAAACGGTGCAAGGTACGCCAGCACCATAAAGAATAAAATACTTCGATTGCTGTTTTTTATCTTTTCTTCCATTAGGCGCCGTTTTTCTTTTTTCTTTTCCGACTGAAAAACGCGGATAACTCTTGTAAACAAAAATATAAGCTGACTTGCCAAAAACACCGAAATAACAACGTGAACGATGCCAAACGGCAGTCCGTAGCTTATAGACGAGGTGATTTGAAGCGGAATAGACGAAATCACGGGGAAAAAGAAGCAAACGATAATCAAAAGCGAAATTGATAAAACGCCGACTATTCCAAGCGATAAAACGTATTCCTTAACTATCGCAACGCCGGTCACCATTTGCCGAAATAAATCTACAATTGTCGCCCAGTTAAGCGCGGCAAAAACGATAACGGCAAGCAAAATCACACCGGCAACCGCTATTAGAAATTTTTCTTTTTTGTTTTTAATCATAAACCTCTCCACTTGCCTCACGCCACGAGGTGTCGTATAAATTATGTATTTCCTCAGCCGCCAGCATCCATTTTGCAACCTGCTTTTCGTTTTCCAAAAGCTTAAAGTTGTAATAGACGCCGTCGTAATATAAATCTAAATCATATTGTAGCGACATTGTAAGGGAATATACCATACTCGGACTGAAATTAAGCTCAACGCTCTCGCCGTCCTGCGTGCCACGGTATACAAGTCCCTTGTTGTTTAGCGTTAAAACGCCATCGCCGTAATACATAAGCGAGTAGTTAGGACCGAGCTTGCGGGTGTTGATTTTGCCGATTTTAACGCGCGTGCTCATCTCAAAATTGTTGTCGCGAACCTCGCGCGAGAGCACTTTTCTTTGCCACTTGTACCACTCGTCGATGTTTTTAAAATCGGCCTCGCGGTCTTTAAAGCTTAAAGTATAGTACTCGTCCATACTAACTGTAAGGCCGCAGTTTTCACAGCGCATACTCTCGCCCTCGACCGTGAACTTGTACTCCGAGTTGCACTCGGGGCATTTATATATAATGTTGTCAAGACCGTGTATGTTCGGCTCTTTGCCGCGGAAGGCAATTTTCTCGCCCTCGTGCTCGGTAAACTCATTATACTGAAATTTCTTTAGCATTATGTCATACAGCTCGTCGCTGTTGTGATTTTCGAAATCCTCTTTCTTAAAAAGCATACTGTAATTTACTGTGATCTTGCCCTTTTTAACGTCGGAAGAATATCTTGTGCGGGTAAAATACGAGCCCTTTAGCGTTACCAGCACGACGGGGAGCCTTAGCTTGCTTACGAGCTTCATAGTAGCGGGGTTTATGGGGTGAGTTGAGCCGCTACTTGACTGTATTCCCTCAGGGAAAATCATAAGACTGTTGCCAAGCTTTTTGGCGGCAAGAAGCTGTTTTGTGGCGGTAACGTCAGGCTGATAGAGCATTTTTGCAATTACACCAACGTGCTTAAAGATGGTGTAAACGCCTCTTTGGAAAACGTTTTGGTAACCGCACATAATGTGAATGTCGGGGCGTTTTAGTCCTGCGTAAACGTAAATATAATCGTCGCGCGAGCGGTGCTGACACAAAAAAAGCACCTGCTCGTTTTTGTGCTTTAAATAGTCAGGCTCATACTCAAACTTAACGCCGCGCTTTTTGCAAATTATGCGGAAAACAAAGCGAAGAGCGGCGGTAAGCGGTCTGCTTGGATTTTTAAGTTTTCTATGTATAAATTCAGTATGTAAATCTCGCATAATCACACCTCAATTATCTCTATTTTACCATAAAACTCGACAAAGCACAACAAAAATAAACAAATTATAAAGAAATTGTAAACAAAAAATAAAAACCGCCCGAAACACGAGCGGTTTTTGTTAGTCTTTGGCTATTTTTTGAAAAATCTCGTCAAGCGGATATATGCGGTAGGGAAGGCGACCGTTTAAGTCTTTTTTAGCGTTTGCATCTACTACAAAAACGCGCTGACTTTTTGAAAGCAGTGCGATTTTTAAGTTTTGGTCCTCACTTTTCTCGAGTGCAAGCCTAATTTGCTTATGTAGGGGAGAGCTTATGCGAAGCTTATCGGGAATTTGCAGGAAATTGCCCGAACACATAAGGTCGCACACGATTTTTTCTCTTAAAATCTCGCCGTCGCACTTATCTTTAAAATGCTCATAAAATGCGAGAGCGTAATCGGCAAGCCGCATTTTGTCACTGCAAACTGCGGCGCCAAAATCGCAAAACAGTTCAAACGGATTTAACCCGATTTCGTCCGTTAAGTATTCAAGCGAAAACAAGAAACGCGCGCTATTGTAAAGGCGGTCAAGCGCATCCTCACAGTGCTTTAAAACCCTAATTTCCTCGCCCGAGAGCCACGGCGTCCCGGTCACCTCATAAGGCGGAGAGGGAGTAAAATCGCAAGGAAATTCGTCGCGGTTTTCTCGCATATCCGCACCGTAAAGAAGCTTTAAAAAGCCTAATTGCAGCATATCCGCGTGAAGCGAATATCCAATATTAAAGCTGTTTTTAAAGCTTAAAAAATCCTCGCCCGTCAGGCCTGCAATAAGGTCGATATGAATGTGCATATTTTTAAAGGAAATGAGCTTTTGAATGTTTTTTATAAGCCTTTTTGTGTCGGTTTTCCTGTGAATAGCCAAAAGAGTTTGCTCATTAAAGCTTTGCATACCGATTTCAAGCTGAACTGCGCCACGCGGCATTTTTGAGAGAATATCAAGCGTTTCCTCTTTTAGAATATCGCCCGCAATTTCAAAGTGAAAACAAACGCCGAGCGGAATTTTACTGCCGTAATTTTCTTTTATAAAAAGCAAAATTTCGTCACAACGCTTTGCGTTTGCATTAAAGGTGCGGTCAACGAATTTTATGGTTTGACTGCCGCTGTTTGCAAGTCTTAAAATGTCATTTTTTGTGCGCTCTATGTCAAAAAAGCGCATGGGCGCAAGCCGCCCCGATAGACAAAAGGCGCACCTGTACGGACAGCCGCGCGACGACTCAATGTAGCAAATTCGCCCACCGAGATTATCAAAAAATTCTTCGCAATAGGGTGAGGGTGGGTCCTCGGTGTATACGCGCGTCGGGCTCGATTTCACACACTTGCCTTCTCTAAAGGTAAGCCCGTCAACTGCCGCTAAATCGCCGCCTTGGGTCAGCGCATCGAGCAGCTTTGGAAGATTAAACTCGCCCTCGCCTGCAAGCACAAAATCAACAAATGAAAAGTCGTCAAGAACCTCGGCGGCTCTAAATTCCACCTCGGGCCCGCCGATTATAACAAAACAGCCAAGCTCGTTTTTGATTTTCTCGCAAAGCCAAAGCGTCTTTGTGATATTCCAAATATAACAGCTAAAGCAAACGGCCTGCGGCTTTTTCTCGGCAATTTCCTCAAAAAAACGCTCAAGGTCGGCGTTGATGGTGCTTTCCATTACCGAGACCTCGTGCTTTGCAGCACAAAATTCTTGCACCCCGGCGTTCAAACACCAGGGCGCAAGTGAGGCGTGTACGTATTTTGAGCTTAAAACACCTATAACGGTACGCAAAGCCGTCCCTCCAAATCACTATATGGTCGTGTAAATGTTACTGCCGCTGTCGCGAATGGAAATAAAGTCATCCTTAACCACTATAAGATGGTCGATAAGCTTTATACCGACCGAGTTGAGAGCCCTTTTAATAAGATCGGTCGAGCGAATATCCGCCATTGACGGAACGGCCAAACCGCTCGGATGATTGTGCGCAATAATGGCGCCGTAGGCTTTGTTTTCAATGAGAAACCGTGCAATCTTTGCGGGCGTTAGGCTTGCGGTGCTGTCATTTCCTTCGGCAAGTGCCTTGGCAATAATTGGACGCCGCGCCGCATCAACCGCCACAACAACTACACTTTCAACCGACATATTAGTAAAATGCGGCAAAATATATTCATTGATTTTTTCGGACGTATCAAGTGAGTTTTGCTTTTTGCTTGTGTATAAATTTTCCTTTAAAAGCGCTCCGAGCAGCTTAAAGAAAACGGCCGAGCTTTCGCCGATGCCGGCTATAGATTCAAGCTCGCTTACAGGCGCGTCAATTATGTTTTGAATATTGTCAAACCGCCTTAAAAGCAAATGAGAAAGCTCGTTGGTGTTGACGCGAGGTCTTGCATAGAAAAGAAGAAATTCTAATATTTCGTGATCGGCAAAGCCGTCAAGACCAACCTCAAGAAAGCGCCGCCTTACGCGCTCACGATGCTCTTTATGTAAGTTTAATTCGTAGCTGGATTTTTTCGCCATAACAAATCCTCTTAAATTAGTAGTCTTTTAGATTATACAATATTTTTACGGTGCACTCAAGACTTTTTTGCTCCCTGCTCGCGCTCGAGCCGAGCGTAAATATCCTGCGCGGTTTTGTATATAAACTGCGCCTCGTCCTCGTCGCAAGCGGAAAGCTTCTTCTTTGAGGGAAGCCCCCAAATATTAAAAAGTCGGGGACCTATCCATTCGTTTTCAGCGGTAGAGTCAAAAAAGCCTGCAAGCAGTGACAGTGCCGCCTTTTTGGGTGACATAAAAATGACTTTCATGGGGTATTTTATAAGTGCAAACAGCCATTTTGGATAATGTGCGGTAATTTTTGTAAGCGTAATGCCGGGGTGCACAATGCTAAGCGTTGCGCCCTGCGTTTCGCTGAAAAGTCCGTATAGGGAATAGGTCAAAAACCGCTTTGCGTTGCCGTAAACAAGACTGCAGGCAGTGCGTGTGCTAAAATCGAGGTCGTTTTTGTCGGTTTTGCTGTAAGACAGTGCAATGCTCGACACCGCCAAAACCTTGCCGCCGCGCTCGTTTAGATGCGGCAAAAGACGGTTTATTATGTAATATGGCGATACGAAATTTATCTCAAAAATGTTGTCAAACCCCGTACTGCACTTTTTCCTGTCGATTTTATATGCGCCCGCGTTGTGCAAAAAGAAATCTACGTTATGCTCCAAAAGCGTCTCGCAGGCGGCATCGACGCTGTCTATATCCTCAAGGTCGGCGGTGATGCAAAAAACGCTCGCATTGGCTCGTATTTCAAGCAGCTTTTCCCGAAGGGCAAGCGAAAGCGCGCGGTTTCGGTCAATTAAAATTAAATCCGCGCCGAGAACCACTAAATATTTGCAAAGCTCTACCCCGAGTCCACCTGTGCTGCCCGTTATCGCAACGGTTTTGCCCTGAAGCGAGCCTGCGTTTTTGCAAAGAAACTTCTTAACGTTCATTTTGACCGCCCCTTTAAGTCGCTAAAACCATTATACTCCATTTGAGCGCAAATTACAATAAAAAGCGCAAAACGTGCATCGAGTGGAAAATATTATAAATGGGACGCTGTTATTGACTAATAGTCTTTTTTATGGTAAAATATTTTGGATTAGTTTGACGGTACGTTCCGACTAAAATTATATTAAAATTTAAAAAAGTGAGGCAACAGTATGCAAGAAAAAAAGGAGTTTCAGCCGTATATTCCTGCTGAAAGAATTACCCCTGAATTAACCGTTACCTCGGTAATTGTAGGCGTTATTTTGGCGGTTGTTTTCGGCGCGGCAAACGCATATCTCGGTCTTAGAGTAGGTATGACCGTTTCCGCATCAATT
>CAZDLQ010000039.1:0-7560 GCA_964506315.1 uncultured Oscillospiraceae bacterium | reverse complement strand
AGGGGCGTTATGCTTCCTCACAGGAAAAACACAGCAGGACTGGTCCCTGTCACAATGCCTGCCCCCGCGCTTGTAACCATTCCCGTTGCGGGCAATATGGGCGCGCCTGCAACCGTTTGCGTCAAGGTTGGGGACGAGGTTAAAATCGGCGACCTTATTGCCGAGCAAAATGGCTTTGTCTCGTCACCCGTTCACGCGTCGGTTTCGGGTAAGGTTGTTAAAATCACCCAAGGTCTTACCTCAAGGGGCGACGTTACCGATTTAATTAACATCGAGTCGGACGGACTTTCTCAGGTGTCCGAAAAGGTTGTAGCTCCCACAATAAATAATAAAGAGGAATTTGTTGCGGCTGTTCGCGATAGCGGTCTTGTAGGACTTGGCGGCGCAGGCTTTCCCACCTACGTTAAGCTTTCGCCCAAAACACCCGTCGACACTCTTATCATAAACGGCGCCGAGTGTGAGCCTTATATCACGAGCGACTCGATTATTATGAGCACACGCGCCGATGATATTAAAGAGGGCATTAGCGCGGTGCAAAAATACCTTGAAATTAAAAACGTAATAATCGGCATTGAAAAGAATAAGCCCGAGGCCATTGCCGCTATGCGCGCTATGGCAAAGGAAATGAACGGCGTTAGCGTCAAGGTGCTTTCCGAGCGTTATCCGCAAGGCGGCGAGAAGGTGCTTATCTACCATACAACAGGTAGAGTTGTAAAGCTCGGTCAGCTTCCTTCGGACGTTGGCTGTATTGTAATGAACAGCACCACCTGCGCCACTCTCGGCAGCTTCCTTAAAACAGGTATGCCGCTTGTTTCAAAATGCATAACGGTTGACGGCTCGGCGGTAAAAGAGCCCAAAAACGTTATCGTTCCCGTCGGCACAAAGCTTTGTGACCTGTTCGAGTTTGTCGGCGGCTTTAAGGAAGAGCCTAAGAAGGTACTTTACGGCGGACCTATGATGGGCGTTACAGTACCGTCACTCGACGAGCCGATACTCAAAAACACTAACGCCATTTTAGCCTTCGGTCAAAAGCAGGCAAAGCTTCCTGAGACCACTTCCTGTATTCGCTGCGGCGCTTGTGTAAATCACTGCCCGTTTGGCATAAATCCTGCCGCTATCGAGGCGGCTTACAGAAAGAACGACTTAGACGGTATGCTTGATGCAGGCGTGCGTCTTTGTATGGAATGTGGCTGCTGCAGCTTTATGTGTCCTGCAAGCCGTCCGCTCGTTCAAACAAATAGACTTGGTAAAGCGGCGCTTGCCAAGAGAGATAGACAAAAGAAGGAGGAGAAAAAATAATGAGCGAAAAATTTTATTTATCATCTTCTCCGCACATTCATTCCAAAAACAGCACAAGAAGAATTATGCTCGACGTTATAATCTCGCTTATCCCTGCGCTTGTGGCAGGCGTGATTATATTCGGCACTTCGGCCTTTGTTGTGGTATCGGTTTGCGTTGCCGCTTGTCTTGCTTGCGAGAGCATTTTTAACATAATAGTTAAAAAACCGCAAACGGTAAGCGACCTTTCGGCCATTGTAACGGGACTTTTATTGGGACTCAATCTTCCCGCAAACACTCCCGTTTGGCAGTGCATAATCGGAAGCGTTTTCGCAATTATAATTGTAAAATGCATCTTCGGCGGTATCGGTAAAAACATTGTAAACCCTGCCATTTCGGCAAGAGTGTTTATGACCATCGCCTTTGCAAGCCTTGCAACTCCTGCTTTCCCGCTTGATGCTACCGCGTCGGCTACTCCGCTTGTACAGCTCTCGGAAGGTGCGTCGGTTTCGGCTGTTGACCTCTTTTTAGGTAACTGCGGCGGCGCTATCGGCGAAACCTGCAAGCTTGCGCTTTTAATCGGCGGCGTGTATCTTATTTGCCGCAGGGTTATTACCTGGCACATTCCCGTTGTTTTCATCGGCACGGTTTTCGTGCTTTCGCTCTTGTACGGCGATATGAACGTAAACTTCGCCCTTTGCGAAATCTTGTCGGGCGGTCTTTTCATCGGCGCTATCTTTATGGCAACCGATTACGTAACCTCTCCTGCAACAGCGTGGGGCAAGGTGCTTTTTGCTTTCCTTGCAGGCGCAATCACCTGTCTTATTCGTTTTTGGGGCAACTATCCCGAGGGCGTTTCGTTTGCAATACTGCTTATGAACATTCTCGATCCGTATATTGATAAATGGACCACACGTAAATTGTTTGGAGGTGTTAAATAATGAAAGAACACCTTAAAACAGTACTTTCCCTAACAGTAATTTGCGGCGTGCTTGCACTGCTTCTTGCGGCTACAAACGCACTCACCGCTCCCATTATTGCCGAAACCTCAAAGGCCGCGGCTCAAAAGGCACTGCTTGTTGTAATGCCCGAGGGTAAAGACTTTGAAGAGGTCGACCTCTCAAAATTTGAGCTTCCCGAGTCGGTTAAAGAGGCTTATAAAGAGGCAAATGGCGGTCACGTTGTTACCGTTGAGTCCTCAGGCTATGCGGCCGGTATGCTTGTTATGTGCGGCGTTGATAAGGACGGCAAGGTAACAGGCGCAACCTGCCTGTCCAGCGGTGAAACGCTTGGCTTTGAAAAGACCTACGGCGAAAAAACCGTTGGCGCTACCCTCGATAGCGTAGACTCACTTGAGGCTATTTCGGGCGCGACCAAAACCGTAAACGGCTACAAAACCGCAGTTAAAACCGCAATAAACGCCGCTACCATTCTTTCGGGCGGCAGTGCGGATTTGCGCAGCGAGGCCGAGATTTTACAGGACCGCCTCGAAAACGCACTCCCCGGCGGCGAGGTGTTTAGAGAAAAATTCGTTCCTATCGCGCTTAAAACAAAGGGCGTGTCGGTTGTATACGAGGCTTCAAGCAATATGGGCTTTGTGTTTGTAATCGGCGAAACGTTTTGTGGTGTAAAGCCCGACGGCACAGTCTTAATCGAGGGCGGCGACGAGGCGTTCAAACAAGCCCTTGCTCAAGACGCACTCGCACTTAGCAATGAAGGTAAGGAAATCGAAACTGAAGAAATCGACATTTCAAAATACGAGCTCGATTCCCGAATTACAGCCGTTTCTAAAACCGACAGCAGCTTTATTTTCTCGCTTGAGGCAAACGGCTACGGAATACTCGGCGATAAATGGACAGCTTCCAAAAAGCCTATCGTGATTTCGCTTTCGGTAACCCGTGACGGCGAGATAATTTCGTGCCAAACAACCGACCAAAGCGAGAGCGAGGGCATCGGCGATGCCTGCGCGGACGTTAAGTTCTACTCGCAATTTAACGGAAAAACGGCCGAAACCTATAACGATATAGACGCCATCAGCGGTGCAACAATCACCACCGACGGCTACAAATCAGCGGTAAAAGCGGCGCTTGACGCTGTAGAAATTTTGAAAGGAGAGTAACCTATGAAAAAAGATAGTACACTGTCAATATTTACTAAGGGTATTCTCCGTGAAAACCCCGTTTTCGTGCTTGTGCTCGGCACCTGCCCTACACTTGCAACCACCAAGACGGTAATCGGCGCATTCGCAATGGGCGTTGCCGCCGCGATAGTTCTTATTTGCTCAAACTTTGTTATTTCGCTACTGCGCAAGGTCATTCCCGATACGGTTAGAATTCCTTGCTATATCGTAGTAATCGCAAGCTTTGTAACAATGGTTTCAATGTTTATGCAGGCGTATTTGCCCGATTTGTATGAGCTGCTCGGCGTTTACCTTGCGCTCATAACGGTAAACTGCATCATCCTCGGCCGCGCCGAGATGTTTGCAGGCAAAAACACACCGCTTAAATCGGTGCTTGACGGCGCAGGTATGGGCGTTGGCTTTATCATTGCTTTGCTTTCAATGTCGATTATCAGAGAATGTTTCGGCGCAGGCACCTTTGCAGGCATTGAAATTCCCTTCCTTATCGACCACCAAATTAAGTTCTTAACCGAAGCCCCCGGCGGACTTTTGGTTTACGGTCTTTTAATTGCACTTGTAAGCCTTATCACCAAGGGCAAGGCACCGCGCAAGAAGTCGTTTTCCTGCGAAGGCTGTCCCTCGGCATCGCTTTGTCATTCCTGTGCCGATGCTCAGTGTAGCAGTGTAAAGGAGGTTAAATAAGATGGACGTTTTTAAACAGCTTATTATAATCCTTTTATCCTCGGTGCTTATTAACAACTACGTGCTTCGTCAATTCCTTGGAATTTGCCCCTTCTTAGGCGTTTCCAAAAAGCTTGACCAAGCGGTAGGAATGGGCGTTTCGGTTATCTTTGTAATGCTTGTTGCAACTGCGGTAACCTATCCCGTTCAGTATTACGTTTTAAATCCCAATAACTTAGGATATATGCAAAATATCCTCTTCATTTTGATTATTGCGGCGCTTGTTCAGTTTATCGAAATCTTCCTTAAAAAGAACATTCCCGCGCTCCACAAAAGCCTTGGAGTGTACCTGCCGCTTATCACCACCAACTGCGCAGTTTTGGGCGTAACTATTAACAACATCACCGACGGCTACAACTTTTTAGAGTCTATGGTAAGCTCGCTCGGCTGCGGACTTGGCTTTTTACTCGCTATGGTGCTTTTCTCGGGCGCGCGCTCAAGAATTGACGAGAGTGAAATTCCCGAGCATTTTAAAGGACTGCCCGTAACCTTAATTGCGGCATCCTTCCTGTCACTCGCTTTCTTCGGTTTCGACGGAGTGGTTGACAATTTATTCGGAGCTTAAAGGAGGGGAGCAAATGGAAAATATTTTACTTGCACTTGCCGTAGTAGCAGGCATAGGACTTATCGCAGGAATTTTGCTTGCTCTTTCCTCGCACTTTTTTGCGGTTAAAGAGGACGAAACAACCCTCAAGGTGCGCGAGTGCCTGCCGGGTGTAAACTGCGGCGCCTGCGGCTATACAGGCTGTGACGACTACGCTAAAGCTATCGCCGAGGACGGCGTAAAAACTAATCTTTGTATCCCCGGCGGCGACAGCTGTGCCGCTAATATCGCCGAAATTCTCGGCATTGAGGCTGAGGATACTGCCGAGGCTGTTGCCTTTGTGCATTGCAACGGTAACCTGCAGGCAACAAGAAAAAAAGCGCTTTACGAGGGTATAAGCACCTGCCGCGCCGCTTCTATGGTTTACGCAGGCCCTGAGGAATGTCGCTTTGGCTGTCTTGGAATGGGCGACTGCCTTGACGCCTGCCCCACAAATGCTATTTGTGTAACCGACGGAGTTGCACGTGTTGACAGCCGCCTTTGCATAGGCTGTGGAATGTGCGTAAGAACCTGCCCCAAGCAAATCATTTCAATCGTTCCCTTGACTGCAAAAACCGTTGTTATGTGTAGCAGTCGCGATAAGGGCGTGGTGGCTAAAAAGGCCTGCGATAACGCTTGTATCGCTTGTAAAAAGTGTGAAAAAACCTGCCCGAGCGACGCTATTCACGTTGTAGACAACCTTGCCATTATTGATTACGATAAATGCACTCATTGCGGCGCTTGTGCCGAGGTTTGTCCTACAGGCTGTATAAAGAACGTGCGCTTTGAGCAGCATCAGGTGTTCTAATATGAAACGGAAATCACTTTCCAAAAAAACTCGAAATGATATTATCCTACTCGCCGGCATTTTAGTGTTGGCGAGTTTGTGTCTTATCTTTTTTCATTTCACCAAAACGCAGGGCGACAGCTTAGAGATAACGCTAAACGGCAGTGTTTACAAAACTCTTCCGCTAAACGAGGACATCGAGCTTACGGTAAAAAACGGCGAGGGCAGTAACACCGTCGTAATAAAAAACGGCGAGGTTTTTGTGCGCGACGCCACCTGCCCCGATAAGATTTGTGAGGGACATAGAGCCATTTCGCGCGTGGGTGAAACCATCGTTTGCCTGCCAAATAAGCTGACTTTGAGAATTTTTTCACAAAGTTCTTTACAAGAGCTTGATGCTGTGGTATGATGGTGAGGGAGAATAATATGAATAAGACTAAAAAACTCACCGTGCTGTCCCTGCTTACCACCTGTGCACTGGTGCTTTCGTACGTAGAGGCAATTTTGCCGCCGCTGTCGGTGACCGTGCCGGGAATAAAGGTAGGACTATGTAACATAATAATTTTGTTCGTGCTGTATCGCTTTTCATTCAAAGCGGCGGTGGCGGTATCGGGCGTGCGGCTGCTTGTCGTAATGCTGCTTTTTTCAAATCCCACCACCTTTGTGTACAGCCTTGCAGGCGCGGCGCTCAGCCTTGTCGTAATGGCGCTTTTAAAGCGCTTAAACGTCTTTTCCATAATGGGCGTGAGCATTGCAGGCGCGGTGTGTCACAACCTTGGGCAAATAATGGTTGCCGCAGTGGTGCTTGGCACGCTTCAAATTGGGTATTATATGATTATTCTTGCCATAACGGGAAGTGTTGCAGGTGTTTTTGTCGGTCTTGCGGGCGCGGGACTTTTAAAGGCAACACAAAAAATGAAACTGTAAAAATAGCCTACGGGCTTAAAAGATAAAAGGAGAATGACTATGAAAAAAATTGCAAGCATAATTCTTTCGGCTTTAGTTTTGCTTTCGGTTTGTCTTATGACAGGCTGTGGCGACGGAGCAAAGCTTAAATTCGGTATGGGCATTTCCTCAAAATACACCGAGGCAACAAGTGCAAAGGAAGACGTACCGGGTGAGGTTGCTTCGGAGCACACAATCGCCGCTGTTACACTCTCAAACGACGGCAAAATCGTTGACTGCAAGCTCGACACAGTAGAGCTTACACCCTCATTCACTTCCGACGGAACGGCTATCACAACCGAGGACGTTCTCTCAAAGTACGAGATGGGCGACGATTATAATATGGTTGCTTATGGCGAGGCTAAATATGAGTGGTACGTGCAGGCTGATAACTTTTGCAAGTTCGCCAAGGGCAAGACCATCGACGAGATTAAGGCCGCAGTAGCAACTGACGGCAAGGGCAACGACGAGGTTATTTCGGCGGGTTGCACAATCGTTGTTTCCGAGTTTGTTTTGGCTCTCGAAAAGGCTGTTAAGAACGCCGTAGAGTCGGATGCTACCAAAAACGATAAGCTCAACGTGAGCATTGTAGCGGTTCAGGGCGAGTCAAGAAACGCAACCAAGGAAGCCAACGGTGTAACCGAGGTTGAGGCTACCTTTGCCGCTGCAGTGGTTAATAAGGATGGCAAGGTTGTTGTAATGTCTACCGACGCGCTTACCGCATCGGCCACCTTCAGCGCAAAGGGTATGGTTCAAAACGACATTATCGACGACATTTTAACCAAAAAAGAGCAAGGCAAGGACTACGGAATGGTAGCTTATGGCGGCGCAAAGTTAGAATGGAATGAGCAGGCCGCCGCTTTCGACAGCGTTTGCGTAGGCAAAACCGCTGACGAGATTTTGGAGCTTGAGGTTGCCGGCTACGGCAACGACGAGGTTCAAACCGCAGGCTGCACCATCGCAGTTGCCGATATGGTAAAAGCCGCTGTCAAAGCCGCCACCATCGACTAATTTAGAACAAAGTTAAATTAGAACAGTGCTAAATTAGAACAAGGTAAAATAGAATTAGGTAAAATAGAATTAGGTAAAATAGAATTAGGTAAAATA